>NZ_AUTH01000121.1:0-40575 GCF_000497975.1 Pseudoalteromonas sp. TB41
CCGCTGCCGGTGTTAATATGGTAAAACATGGCAATCGCAGTGTATCGAGTAACTCGGGGTCTGCTGATTTACTCAAAGCCTTGGGGATCAATATTGATATGACTCCCACGCAAGCGGCTAAATGCCTTGAACATACAAATTTTACCTTTTTATTTGCACCGCACTATCACAGCGGCGTGCGCCATGCGATGAACGTTAGAACCACTTTAAAAACCCGTACTATTTTTAATATTCTTGGGCCGCTAGCTAATCCTGCTGCCCCAGATGTTCAATTACTCGGGGTATACGATGAATCTTTGTGCCTACCTATGGCGCAAACTCTTCATACTCTGGGCACTAAACGCGCTATGATAGTTCACGGCTCTGGCACCGACGAAATTGCCTTGCATGGCCCAACACAGGTTGTTGAGCTGGATAACGGCAAAATCACCCAATACACACTCAACCCTAGTGATTTTGACCTTGCAAACTATTCACTTGAACAATTAGCCGGTGAAGGCCCACAATACAATGCAAACGCCAGCCTTGCCATTTTACAGGGCAAAGGTAGCGAGGCACATAACGCCGCTATTATTGTTAACGTTGCTGCATTGCTGTACTTAACTGGCCAAGCACAATCGTTAAAACAAGGTGCACAAATAACACACTCATTATTACGTTCAGGCAAGGCCATGGACACACTAAATGCAATTATTGAGGTAAGTCATGGCTAATGTATTAGACAAAATTATTGCCGATAAAAAAATAGAACTCATTGAACGCAAAGCGGCACGCCCACTTGAGAGCTTTAAGCATCAAGCTGAACCGACTGAGCGTAGCTTTTATCAAGCGTTAGCAGCACCTGGCACGCAGTTTATTTTAGAGTGCAAAAAGGCATCGCCTTCTAAAGGGTTAATTCGTCAGCCGTTTGATTTAACAGAAATCACCCAAGCGTACAAGCAGTATGCCACTTGTATGAGTGTATTAACTGACGAAAAGTACTTTCAGGGTAGCTTTGATTACCTTGAGTTTGTGCGCAGCCAAGTAGAGCAGCCACTTATTTGTAAAGACTTTTTTATTGATGAATACCAAGTTTACATGGCACGTATTTATGGTGGTGACGCTATTTTACTGATGCTATCAGTGCTTGACGATGAGCAGTATAAAGCGCTGCATGCCGTCGCCGATTCGTTAAATATGTCGGTACTAACTGAGGTGAGTAACGAAGAAGAAGTGCATCGTGCACTGGCACTCAATGCACAAATAATTGGGATTAATAATCGTGACTTGCGCGATTTAAGCACCGACTTAGCCACAACCGAACGACTACGTAAGCTTATTCCTAACGATAAAGTGGTTATTTCAGAGTCAGGTATTTATACCCATCAAGATGTAAAGCGTTTAGCGCCTTTGTGTAATGGTTTCTTAATTGGCAGCTCATTAATGGCTGAGGCTGATTTATTACAAGCGTGTCGCCGCGTAATTCTAGGCGAAAACAAGGTTTGTGGATTAACCCGTAATCAAGATGCCATTGCGGCTTACGACAACGGTGCACTTTATGGCGGATTAATTTTTTATCCAAAATCACCGCGCTTTGTCGATTTAGATTGCGCCAAAGAAATCAGCCAAAGTGCCCCTTTAAAATTTGTTGGGGTGTTTGTTAATGCCGCCATAGCAGAGGTTGCTGAGCACGCTAAACAACTAAAACTGTCTGCTGTTCAATTACATGGCCAAGAAGATGAACATTACATTGCATCGTTACGTAATGAACTACCACATCATTGTGAAATATGGAAAGCACAGGCCATCAAAGATGCTTTGCCTCAACCTATTACAGGAGCCGATCGCCATTTATACGACACCCACAGTGATTCACAGGCTGGCGGCACAGGCAAAACATTTGATTGGTCGGTACTTCGCGATGCCACGACCCCATTTATACTTGCTGGCGGCTTAAACCCAGACAATATTAGCGATGCACTTTTTCAAGGTGCTCTTGGGCTTGATTTAAATTCAGGTGTTGAAGAGTCTCCAGGTAAAAAGTGTGCAAACAAACTACATCATGCTTTTACAAGTATCAGAAATTATTGAGGTTAAAATGCAAAATCCAGCTTATTTTGGCGAGTTTGGCGGTATGTTTGTACCCGAACTGCTTGTCCCTGCGCTTAAGCAGTTAGAAAACGAATTTAATAAAGCACAAAAAGATCCTGAATTTCAGGCAGAGCTAAGCAAATTACTTAACGAGTATGCGGGTCGTCCTACCCCGCTTACTTTAACGCGTAACTTAGTTAAAAACCCAAAAGTAAAACTGTACTTAAAGCGTGAAGATTTACTCCACGGTGGTGCGCACAAAACAAACCAAGTTTTAGGCCAAGCACTGCTTACCAAACGTATGGGTAAAAAGGAAGTGATTGCTGAAACAGGCGCCGGCCAACATGGCGTTGCAACGGCACTTGCCTGTGCGTTACTTGGACTAAAATGCCGCATTTATATGGGTGCAAAAGATGTTGAACGCCAACAACCAAATGTATTTAGAATGAAGCTAATGGGCGCTGAAGTTATTCCGGTAACCGCAGGCTCGGGTACATTAAAAGATGCGGTTAACGAGGCACTGCGTGATTGGTCTGCCAATTATCAAGAGGCTCATTACCTTTTAGGTACTGCAGCGGGTCCTCACCCATTCCCGACTATTGTACGTGAATATCAAAAAATTATTGGTGAAGAAGCAAAACAACAAGTACTTAAAGCCGAAGGCCGTTTGCCTGATGCGGTTATTGCGTGTGTAGGTGGTGGGTCTAACGCAATTGGTATGTTTACCGATTTTATTGATGAGCCAAGCGTTAAACTCATTGGCGTTGAACCTGCAGGTAAAGGGTTAGACACGCACGAACATGGCGCAACCATCTGTAAAGGAACAAAAGGTATTTTGCACGGTACTTACACTTATATTATGCAAAATACAGATGGCCAAATTGAAGAGTCTTACTCTGTATCGGCGGGACTAGATTACCCCGCAGTTGGCCCTCAACATGCCTTTTTGCACGAAACTGGCCGTGCTCAATATGTCGGTATTACCGATACCAAAGCACTTGATGCCTTTCAAGCATTAGCTAAACACGAAGGGATTATTCCTGCGCTTGAATCAAGTCATGCGCTAGCCTATGCCCTCGAATATGCAGAAGAGCAAACGCAAGACAGTATCATTGTTATTAATTTAAGTGGTCGTGGCGACAAAGACTTAGCCCACGTACACAAGGTATTATCAGAGGAAGGTCAACTATGAGCCACGTAAAAACTGACCGTTATGGACAAATGTTTGCCGCGCTTAAAGAGCAAAACCAGGGTGCTTTTGTACCGTTTGTAACCATTGGCGATCCAGGTAAAGCGCAAAGCATCGAAATTATTAAAAGCTTAATTGATGGCGGTGCTGACGGGCTTGAATTAGGTATTCCTTTTTCCGACCCGATTGCCGATGGCCCTGTCATTCAAAAAGCCAATATTCGTGCCTTAAACGTGCATATTAATACGCAAGACTGCTTTGATATTATTAAAGAGATCCGTGAATATAACGCCGACATTCCAATTGGTTTGTTATTATATTCAAACTTAATATTTAAACGTGGCTTAGAAAAGTTTTACACCGATGCAAAAGCAGTGGGTGTTGACTCTATTTTAGTGGCTGATGTGCCATTACATGAGTCTAAAATGTTTAGAAAAGCCGCCATGGCCAATGGTATAGACCCGATTTTTATCGCTACACCGAACGCCAGTGACGATACACTGCGTGAATGTGCCTCATACGGCCGTGGCTACACCTACTTGCTTTCTCGTGCTGGGGTAACAGGTACAGACACCAAAGCACAAATGCCAGCAACCCATGTGGTTACGCGCTTACAAGAGTACCACAGTGCGCCTGCGTTATTAGGCTTTGGTATTTCAACGCCTGAAGATGTAAAAGCGGCACTTAAAGCCGGTGCTGCGGGGGCTATTTCGGGCTCTGCTGTCGTAAAAATCATTGAAGCAAACTTAGATGATATAGACGCGATGACCGCGCAGCTAAAAACATTTGTAAGCAATATGAAAGCCGCTACTGCGCTTTAATAGCGAGCTGTGTTTTATTATTATCAACAAAAAAGGGCATGTAACATGCCCTTTTCTATTTAAAAGCCCACAGCTAGTGCGCTTGGTGCTTACCTTCGAGTATTTCTTCAATAAATTTTGCATTAAATGCATCTAAATCTGCAGGGCTGCGGCTAGTGACTAAGCCGTTATCAACACACACTTCTTGATCTACCCAGTGAGCTCCTGCGTTAATTAAATCGCTTTTAATACTAGGGAAGGAAGTCACTTTTTTATCTCTGAGCTTATTAATTTCAGCTAATAACCACGGCGCGTGGCAAATAGCGGCCACGGGTTTGTTTTTTTCTGCGCCAAAAAAGCCATCAACAAACGCTTTGGCATCTGTATTTTGACGTAAGCTATCGGGATTAAACAAACCACCCGGCAGTAAAAGTGCATCGTAGTCAGCGGCATTTGCATCGGCAGCTAATTTATCAACAGCAACTTTTTCACCCCACTTGTCTTCATCCCATGCGGTGATCTGCCCTTCTTTAATAGAAACAACATCTATATCGGCGCCCGCCTCAAGTAATGCAGCCTGTGGCGAGAGTAACTCGCTTTGCTCAAATCCATCGGTGGCTAAAATGGCAATTTTTTTACCTTTTAAACGATTACTGTTATGTAAGTTACTCATTAAATACTCCTTATTTCATTCAATACATAACCGTATTTGCATATCACATACCAAACATAACACGCTGAATATAATAAGATTTTATAAAAGGTAATAAACAAGTAATGTAAATTATTTACACTGATTGCAGATACTACAGGCAAAGGTAATAATGCAAAGAGCCTGTAAGCTACGTAGTAGCTTTTGGGGGAAAAGCGAACTTACAGGCACTAAAATTTTAAATTAAAGGCGCTCTTTTAACGCTTTTGCTGGTTTAAATACGGCTTTATTAGCCCCTTGTATTTCAATCGCTGCACCAGTTTGTGGATTACGACCAGTACGCGCTGGGTAGTAACTAAGTGCAAAAGTACCAAAGCCTGAAATTTGTACCTGATCGCCTTCAGACAGCGACTTTGTAATCACTTTTTGTAAGCTGGTTAACGCAGCTTGTGCGTCTTTTTTTGTTAACTCGCTCGTGAGTGCCATGGCTGTAACAAGTTCTGCCTTATTCATTTTTTGCTCCTAAATACACGCGCTGGCTTTAGCCAACTAGCGTGGCAATACAATGATGTAAAAATAAAAGCAGGCAGGCTAAGGGTTGCAAGGGGGTAAGTCAACCTTAACCAAGGGCTAAGGGCCTTAGTGAGAGTCATTGGGTTTAAATATAAACAGCTTGGCTGTTTTATAGTCATAAAGATGACTTAATCGCTTGCTAAGGTGAAATAAAAATCACCGTGAGCAAACGTGAACGCTAATCAATACCGCTGGTTTGAATTTACCTTTATTTTTATCATACTGCCTTTAATTGGCTTTAATATTCGCCAGTATTTATCTAACTGGCTTATTCCAGCACTGATCATTTTAATGAGTGTGTGCTGTATGCTGCTGCTAAACGACATTCACTTCAAGCGCTTTAGATTAACCAGTATGGGGCAGTTTTCTGCTGTCAAGCGCCGTATGTTTAGCTTTTTCTTTATTGGCGCATTATTTTCAGGGGTGTTTTATAACCTACTCTACCAAGGACACTGGTTTACTTTACCGCGTGAAAACCTCACCGATTGGCTGATGCTATTGCTGCTCTACCCTTTATTGTCGGTGATCCCGCAAGAGTTAATATTTAGAACGTATTTTTTTCATCGCTATAAGCGCATTATGCCCAGTAAATGGTTGCGCATTATTATTAGCGCCAGTGTATTTGCATTGGCACATATTATTTACGCCAATTGGATAGCTGTTAGTTTAGCGTTTGTCGGTGGCTTACTGTTTGCCTATACCTACGCGCAAAGCCGCTCAACTTTTGCCTGTGTTATTGAGCACAGCTTATGGGGCATTTGGATGTTTACCCTAGGGATTGGTGACTACTTAGATTCGGGTGCACTGAATTAACTAACCGTAACAAAAAAGCCGCGACAAGCGCGGCTTTATTAAATTAGTTTTTAATTAAAAACCAAAAATACTGATATTAAAAAACTTGGTCGCAACGGTATTTACAAAAATAAGCAGTAAAATCGCTGGGATAAATGTTTGTAGTGAAAAGTTAACGTACTTTTCCATAAAGCTATTCGCATAATTAGGCGAACCTTGTCTTAGCTCTTCACTTAAACGAACCTTCTTCCATTTATACATTACAAACAAACACACCATTAAACCATTGAGTGGTAAAATAGTGTCGTAGAACACGTCATATACAATATCAAAAAAGCTCTTGTTACCACTGCCGTAGCTAGTGAAGGTAGTTAGGCTGTCAATCATACCAAACGACATAATACACATAATGGTTAACACACCGGTTGATAAAGTAAGTATGCCTAGCGCTTTTTTACGGCTAATGCCTTTACGGTCGCTGAGTGTGGCAGTCGGCACTTCTACAATTGATACCAACGATGTAATTGCAGCAAAAAATACCAGCAAAAAGAAAATAAACGCCACTGCAGAGGCACCAAAATAGCCAATATCGTATTGTAACGCTAATAAGATTTTTGGTAAGTACACAAAAATCATTGAAACTGACGAGTCAGATAACTTTGTTGGATCGGTATTTGGGTCAAAGCTAAAAATAGCCGGTAACACCATTAAGCCTGCAACAAAGGCAACTAATGAGTCGGTAATGGCAACCATTTTCGCACTGCCCACAATGTCATCTTTTTTCGAGATATAAGATGCATAGGTAATTAAAATACCCATACCTAACGACAATGAGAAAAACGCTTGGCTCAATGCGCCATTCAGCACGCTGGCATTCATTTTACTAAAATCAGGAATAATGTAGTACTTAACACCGGCCATGGCGTTATCAAGAGTGAGTACGTAACCCACCAATATAATAAGCATGACAAATAAAGCTGGCATTAAAAATTTAGCTGCTTTTTCTATGCCGTCTTTTACGCCACCGACCAGAATTAGGTTAACGATAACCACTACCAGCGCCATATAACCAAACACAGTATAGCTATTTATAAACTCACCAAAGTGTCCAGGGTTTGCCAGCATATCTAAATTACCCAGCGCGGTTTGGCTTAAGTAACCAAAAATCCACACCGTGATCACCATGTAAAAAACGGCAATCATAAATGGCGTTAACACGGCTAAAAAGCCAGCAAACTTCCATTTCTTATCGTTATTGGCTAACGCTTTGTATGCACCAAGAGGATCTTTTTGTGCGTGGCGACCCATAGCCATTTCGGCCATCATGACGGGTAAACAAATGAATGCGACGAACAAAGCATAGACGAGCAAAAATGCACCACCGCCATTCTTAGTCGCAGAAACTGGAAAGCCTACTAAGTTACCAATGCCCACAGCAGAACCCGCCGCTGCTAATATAAATCCTAAGCGGGAGCTAAAGTGCTCTCTATTTTCACTCATGTAATAACCTTGTTATTATTTATCTTATCCAAGGGACTCTACCAGTGTTACACAACGCTTTTCAAGCAATTACCGCGTAAAAAAACATTCTTGCTGTAAACATCGCCATAAACACTTTTAATTCACCATTTATCAACGCTATGCTAGTATGCAGTTAATTAAATTTAACAAGTTTTGAGAGTATTTTTATGTTGTATATGATTTATTCAACGGACGTCCAGAACAGCTTAGAGCACAGAAAAGCTGCTCGCCCTGCTCATTTAGCACGTTTACAAACGCTAGAAAACGAAGGTCGACTATTAACAGCCGGACCCCTTCCAGCGGTTGATAGTGAAGACCCTCAAGATGCGGGCTTTACTGGCTCTTTAGTGATTGCTGAATTTAACTCTTTAGAAGATGCCAGAGAATGGGCCGCAGATGATCCTTATGTTGCGGGTGGCGTATATGAAAACTCAATTGTTAAACCATTCAAAAAAGTGTTCCCTGCTTAACATTAACGTGAGTTCCCTTGTTTAACTGCAACCAGTAATTCAGGGTTTGTTCACTCATTTTTAATTAGACTTTGTCTTATAAAAATTTAAATACTCAATAGAGTAATTAAATTTTAGTGGCTTAGTTTTTTAGGCTAAGCAGGTATGTTCTAGGAGTTTCGTAATGCGTGTATTATTAACACTCAATTTAATTGCTGTTTTTTGTTTGGCTAATGTTGCCCATGCAAATAATACTAACAGCACACCCGATAAAATTGAGATAAGCAAAAAGAAAGCAGTAATACTTGCAAAACAAACCACAGACGGTACAACATTAAAAATTTCAGAAGAAACACAATTTTATACAGTACGAATTTTAAAAGCTGACGGCCACGTCGTCGATTTGAAGATAAACAAAAAAACTGGCGAAGTGAAAAAGGATTAACCAATGCGAATTTTAGTAATAGAAGATGATTTACATTTGGCAGATAATCTGCGCAATGCATTAGAAAAAGAGCGTTACAGTGTTGATTTATGTCACGATGGCGAAGCGGGCCTTTTTCATATAACAGAATACCCTTTAGACATGGCAGTGGTTGATTTAGGCCTGCCTAAAATAGATGGTATAGAGCTTATAAACAAAGCCCGCGCCCAAGGGATCACTATCCCTATTTTAATTTTAACGGCGCGCGATCGCTGGCAAGACAAAGTTGAAGGCCTCGATGCGGGCGCTGACGACTACCTAACTAAGCCATTTCATGTTGAAGAACTCATTGCTCGCTGTAATGCGCTTATTCGTCGAAGTGCAGGTAAAGCAAACCCAGAAATGACAGCCGGCCCTATTAAAATTCATACGCGTTCACAACAAGTGTGGGTAAACGACAAAGAGCTAAGCTTAACCGCATACGAATATAAAGTACTTGAATACTTAATGGTTAACCCGCAAAAAGTAATTTCAAAGTCTGAGTTAACAGAACATATTTATGACCAAGATTTCGATCTTGATTCAAACGTCATTGAAGTGTTTGTATTGCGTTTACGTAAAAAGCTCGACCCAGACGGTGTGCTTAACCCAGTAGAAACACTACGTGGGCGTGGTTACAGGCTTAAAAGCCAGTGGTAGCACCGCAAATTTCGTTAAAAATAAGGCAAGGATTTATCCTTGTCTTTGTTTTATTAGTCGCCTTACCCATTTTGTTTTACTCCATAGGTAAGGCGTATTACGCGTCACTTGTTGATGCCACCGAAAAAAACCTCGAAGCGCACCTGTATTCACTCATCTCCGAGGTTGATTTTACAGAGCGTGGTATTATTATGCCCAGCTCTATTTTAACCCCCGAACTCAACAACTTAAATTCTGATACTTATGCCATGATTTACCGTGACGATGTGCCTATTTGGCATTCTGAGTCGGCGGTTAACGTTAACTTTGTTCCCCAATATATAGAGCCCAAAGCCGGTGCCGCAGATTTTAGACGCGTGGTTTATAACAACACCGCCTATTGGCAGTTAAGCTTAACGGTCATTCTTAATAATATTGACCAGTCAGAACAAGCACGATTTATTTTATTAAAACGCAACGATGCCCTACTGCGTTTAATGGACGGGTTTAAACAAACCTTAGTCGATTGGATGTTTATAATGGGCATTGCCATTGCAGGGTTAATGGCTATTGGTTTTATTTGGAGTGCAAGGCCGCTGCAGCGCCTAGATAAAGAAATAAAAGCTATTGAATCAGGCGATATTCAAGAAATTAAAGGCTTATACCCCGTTGAACTACAAACAATAAAAGCCGACCTCAACCTATTGTTAGAGTCGCAGCAGCGCCAAAAAGAGCGCTACAGAGCCTCACTCAGTGATTTAGCACATGCACTTAAAACGCCGTTAGCTGTATTAAAATCAAGCCCACTGGCCAACGATGCCGACGCACAAGAACAACTTGACCGAATTAATGTGATGATCGAGCACCAATTAAAACGTGCTGCTACTGGGGCTTCCGATACATGGAAAAAGCAAACTCCCATCAAACCGGTTATCGACTCTATCTTAAGTGCAATGGGTAAGGTTTATCGCGATAAAGACATCATATTTAATTGCAAAGTGAGTGATAAAGATTACTTTTTAGGCGATAAAACCGATTTAATGGAGTTATTAGGTAACTTAATAGATAATGCCTGCAAAGCCTGTCGCTCCCAAGTAAGTATTGACGTTTCACAAGCTAAAACACTTAGCATTAGTATTTGTGATGACGGCCCGGGTATTCAACCAGACAAACGCGAGTCATTGCTTCAACGCGGTACTCGCCTTGATACTTACGAAAGTGGCCATGGTGTTGGCATGGCGATTGTATCTGACTTGGTGAAGTCGTATCACGGGTTGTTAACTATTTCTCACTCGCAACGTTTGGGCGGCGCAAAATTTATTCTCGAGTTTAATTACCATGAAAAAAAATAACTATATCCTTTTTTTTACTCTAGCTCTGTTATTTGCTTGGGCTTTTCCAAGCGTTGCAGCGCCGCTTGAATGCACACTTGAAAAAAACGCCCTACCCGAACAAATCAAAGCATATACACAATGTTTAGATGCCAAACTAAATAGAGTACAGCAAGAACAAGATAGCTGGATCCAAAAGCGTACCTTTGAACTATCTGCATTAGAAAGCGAAACCGGCAACACCCAAATTTTGTCATTATTTAAGCTAAGCATTAACGCTAAAGACAACTACATTCAAAGAAGCTGCCAATGGCGCTACATGCTAAAACAACCTAATGCACAACAAGCCGTTGTTACCTACAAAGAGTGTGAAATAGCCATGACCGAGCAATTTATTCAGCAGCTTAAAACGTCTCTTTAATTAGCTCATAGGGAAGCGATTTATGTTGTGGCTTGGTAATTAAGTGAATAGTTTATTGGTGTTTTGGGAAGTGCAGCCTTAAAGACTGCATTTTTGTAGTTATATAGTTTGAAATGTGATTACTCTGACCATACCGCAAATTCATTTCCACTAGGATCGCTAAAGTGAAATCGTCTACCACCGGGAAATGAAAATGTAGGCTTAATTATTTTGCCTCCTGCTTTTTCAATTTTATTTTGAGTCGCTTCAAGGTCATTACTGTATAACACAATTAACGGGCTTCCGTTTTTAGTAGAAACAACTAAATCAGATTTAAAGAAACCACCATCAACCCCTTGCGCGGTAAAACTACAATATTCTGGGCCATAATCTACAAATGACCAGCCAAACACCGTACTGAAGAAAGCCTTTGTAGCTGCAATATTTTGTGCAGGAATTTCAATATAGTTAATTTTATTATTTTGAGTCATTTTAGTTTTTTACCCTTATTCTAGTTTGTATTATTTGCGACTTGAACTAGTAATAAATAAAGATAGCAGCAAAAGCATAAACAGCTGATAAAGTTTGATAAGAATGCGCTTAGACACTATTTATAATTTATACTGAATAAAACCCACTTAGAAAGCATTTGAAAGTACAAAATTAAGGGCTGATTTAATATTAATTATCGTTATTCATACGTTTCTTTTGTTTATTTTCACTAGATCGCACAAACCATTCCGTTAAGGATATGAAAAAAAAGAACATAAACAACCCGACGCACCAAGTTACAAAAACCCAAATTGACGGTTTGAGCTCATACCAGCCTTGAATATTAATCGTGGCAAAGTAAAACATCCCTAACGAAATAAATGGCAGAATAAACAAAGAGTAAAAAGCTCCCGTAACAGCATGCAGTAATATTTTCTCACGAATACTTGAGCTATTAGATCCCAAATTCACAATTCCAAAAACACATTGTGTAGCGATAAACAGGCAACAAACCTGTAAAAAGGTCCAGCCTAAAGCTGCCAGAATAGCAACTAACTGAATGTATATTCCCTCACTCATCTTATCCTATTAACGAATACTGGCTTTAGCGAAACATGCATCAACTTTACTCTGTTGTTAATTGTTCTTCATAAAAGGATTATTTTCAGACATAAACTCTATCAATCATTCTCACTGATAAATTAGTCCTGTCATTTTTATCTTTTAAAAAGTTTTATAGTTTAATTTTCTTGGTTAACTTTAGTGGCATCAGTGTCATTTTAAGTTAACAGAACAAGTGCGGAAATTTAATTACTGCCAACCACACTATGTTTAAATATTGCCTTAGTAGTCTGAGACTTAAGTGAAATTACTTCAGCTTCTGAAAAATTAGGAACGATCTTGCTACTAATCTAATGATTTCTTCCTGAGCACCATACTTTCAATCATTGCGATGAGAACAAAAGCAAACCCAGCGCCCGATAAAAAATAAGTCGAGTTTTCAAAACAGACTGCCACGTATACTTGCGCCAACAATATTACAAGCTCGATCCTGATGGCTGTTACTCTATTCCTATTTAACTTAACTAAGATGAAGTAAAGATAACACCATCTAAAAAAAGATAGAAACATAAAAAACAAAACTAATATCACTCTTCATCTCCATTGAAACAGAACTACCTTTACTAAAATTTGATTTGCATCAAAAACGATCATGGGGACAGTTGCTGTTTATAGTGTCTTGCCGCACTGCATAGAAAGCTTAATAAATATTGTTTAAGTCTATAAAATATATACACTTTTAATGGGCGTTTTCTATTTTGTGTTTTAAATTGGGTGTCTACATTATTTTTATTGAATAATAAGCTCGTGGGCTAAAATCTGAGCGAAGCGAGTCAACCCACGTGTTAGCGTCCCAGCGACCAAAGGGAGCCCCAACAGCGCTTTGTTAGCTGCTCAGCTGCGTGATATGCAACAGTTCACCCACTGGCCCTAATAAATAAAAGACCTTACCCCAAGCTTCTTGTTGGATTGGGGTAATCTTTGTTTTGTGTTCGGATTTAGAGCATAACTCATACGCTTCGTAGATGTCTGAAACGCAGATTTGCAACATAAAATTTTTGGCCAAATCTTCATTGTAAAAGCACTGCAAAAAGAAAAGACAATCACCGTTTTCAAAAAGTGTGAGATCATCGGTTACGTATTCTGATTTGAATCCAATTTCCGAGTAGAAAGACTTTGAAATTTCGAAATCCTTACTTGGGATAAATGTTTTTATATCTATTACATCCATGATTCTTTCCAAAAGCAGCTAACAATTTTATATTGCGCGACTCGCGTATATCTCTACCAGCGCTGCGCTTATTTTTTCTACTACATATAGTTTTAACAAATTACCTAACACATTGCTATAATTAAGTTTTATTCTTTTAAGCAGTGCTAATTAGCATACTATACGCGCGTCGCTCATTTTCCTGAGTATGAGTGCACACTAAAGCTTACTCACTCAGCCCATAAAACGTTTTGACAAATCTGCATAAAAACCACAAACTACCTACCAGTAGATTGATTTAGCTAAAGTGATTTTAAAATGCATAAACCTGTGGTTATTATTGGTGGTGGCTTAGCGGGCTTATATGCCGCTTACAACCTAAAAAAGCGAAATATTCCGTTTTTATTATTAGAAGCCAAAGCCAATTTGGGTGGCCGAATTGCCTCTCACTTTTTGGCAACTAACAACATCATTGGCCATGATTTGGGCCCTACCTGGATATTTCCGCACCAGCCTAATATTCAACAGTTAGTTACTAATTTAAACATCCCTGTTTTTGAGCAATACACCCAAGGCGATGTGTTGTATCAAGCATCGCATACTGCCCCTGCTCAGCAAATTGCAGGCGCAGGTGAAATGCAGCTATTTAGAATCCAAAACGGTATGAACGAGCTTATTAATGCGCTTTATCAGCAGCTTGACCCAAACACCGTTAAATTAGAGCACGCTGTTAGTGAAGTGAAAAAGCTTTCCGATGGCTGGCATATAAGCGCTAATTACCAAGGGAGTACGCAGCACTTTACTTGCGATCAGTTATTGTTGGCGTTACCGCCTAGAATGATCGGCCAGCATTTAACTCCGCATTTATGGGCTGATAATGTTTTAACACAGCGTTTAGCGTCAGTGCCTACGTGGATGGCAGGCCAAGCAAAGTTTGTTGCCACCTTTGAGCACGCTTTTTGGCGAGATAAAAACTTATCGGGGCAATGTTTTAGCCGTGTTGGCCCAATGGTAGAAATTCATGATGCCTCAGCAAGTGATCATGCTCACCCTGCTCTATTTGGCTTTATTGGTGTGTCTTACTTGCAGCGCAGTCAAGTAACTCGCGAGCAATTAACCCAAGCTTGCCTTGATCAGCTTGGCTATTTTTATGGTGAGCAGGCTTATACTGTCACTGATTGCACGATAAAAGATTGGGCTGAGGATGAATTTGTGGCCAACAAGGATGACCAACTAGGTGTATCGCAGCATCCTGAATTTAATTTTTCAGGGCTTGGCGAGCAGCTTAAACAGTTAAAAGTGCATTTTGTGGGCAGTGAGTTTGCAAAGCAGGAGGCTGGCTATTTAGAGGGGGCTATAAACGCCGTAGATAGCGCCTTAGCTAATTTAATAAATACTTAATAATGTTAAAGGCGTGCTTAGTCACGCCTTTGTAAGGTATTAGTCTTCTGATTTAATGACGGTTTCTTCACCTGTGCCAAGCATGGTTGCTAACCAACGCCCTTCGTCACTGGCTTCTAGCGCTATTTTTACAATCATGGTTAACGGCACCGATAACAACATACCCACAGAGCCTAATAGCCAGCCCCAAAATATTAACGATAAAAACACCACTAACGTAGAAAGCCCTAACCCTTTACCCATGTATTTAGGCTCAACAATATTACCCATTACGGTGTTTATAGTTAAATAACCCGCGCCAACAAGCCCTGCCACTAAGGGGCCTTGAGTAATAAGCGCCAGTAACAGTGCTGGCACAGCCGCTATGATTGAACCAATGTTAGGAATGTAATTAAGCATAAATGCCAATACGCCCCAAAGTACAAAGTAATCAACATCGAGTATCCACAAGTAAAAACCAGCAATTACACCGGTAGCTAAACTTACTAGGGTTTTAATGGCCAAATAAGAGTTAATAGAGTCTAAAAAGCGGTCAATTTGCTTAATTTTGCTGTCGGGGTCGTCTAGTGCTAAATGAATTTTTTTGCCAAGTATCGGCCCTTCAAACAGCATAAAAACAACCGTTAAAATAATTAAAAACATATTGGCCATTACGCTACCTAAGCCGGTTAACATATTAGTGGCAACATCAACCATTTTACCGGGGTCGAACATAGACAAAATTTGTTCTTTATTAATTAAAATATTGTATTGCGAAGCCATATCAACCAGCCATACAAATTCTTCTTTTAACTGTGCTTTGTATTCTGGTAACTGCTTTGAAAAATCGTTAACCGACTGCCCCACTAAACCGCCTAAGCTAACACCTAAGCCCATAATAATAAGCACTACAAGCACCACCGCTATGCCTTTTGGAATACGGTAGCGAGCAAAAAAATTAATGAGTGGGCTACAAATAATGGCGATGAATGCTGCCAAAATAAACGGAATAACAATAGCACTTGCGGCTTTAATGCCCGCTAATACAATGACCAACGCTGCAAAAATAATTAAGCTTTTATTTACCCCAGTTAAACTTGCCAATACTCTTATCCTATTGCTGTTATTTGACTTCAGTGTAAGGCAAAACCCAATAGAATGAAATATTTATGGGTGATCATAATAATGATTAGTACGTATAAATTTGCAAATCGTTGAGCTGGGGAGTATAAATTTTAAACATCCCGCTTTATTTATAATTTTGGAGTTGCAATGCATATTTTTTTTACAGGCGCCACGGGCTTGATTGGTAGGCACCTTTGCCCTTTCTTGTTGCACCACCACGACATTACGGTACTAAGTAGAAATCCAACCAAAGCTAAAGTGTTGTTAGGCCACAGAGTAAATGCTGTTAGCAGCTTAGACAATGTCGATTTAAATACGGTCGATATTGTCATTAATTTAGCCGGCGAACCTATCGTTAATAAACGCTGGAGTGATAAACAAAAAGCAAAAATACGTGATAGCCGAATTATTATTACTCAAGCCATAAGTGATGCAATTAATCAGTGTCATACACCACCACATACGTTTATTTCAGGCAGTGCAATAGGCTATTATGGTCGCCAAGGTAAAACCCAAGTTGATGAAAACAACACAGAACCACACGATGAATTTAGTCACCAACTTTGTAAGGATTGGGAACTCGCTGCATTAAAAGCTGAGTCTGACGATACCCGTGTTTGCTTACTTCGCACAGGTATTGTACTGGCTAAAAAAGGCGGCGCACTTGGAAAAATGTTGCCTGCATTTAAGCTTTGTTTAGGCGGGCCAATTGGCAATGGCGAGCAAGGTATGTCGTGGATCCACATTGATGACATGGTGCAGCTCATTTTATTTTTGATTCGTAATCAAGATATCTCTGGTGCTGTAAATGCCACTGCCCCGCATCCGGTGAGCAATAAACAATTTAGCCAATCATTGGGCAAAGCATTGTCACGCCCTGCCTTTATGCCCATGCCTGCAGCTGTGCTAAATGTTTTAATGGGAGAAATGTCAGATCTACTCACAACCGGCCAATTTGTGGTGCCTAAAAAAGCATTAGAAAATAATTACCGTTTTCACTTTTCTGAAATCGATGCCGCATTAAAAAGTTTAGTTTAACGACTGACCTTAAAGGGTTAAGTTTGTAGCAAGGGAGTATAAAGTTAATACTTTTTACCCCCTTGCTATTTTAGTGTTACTACCTAATAATGAGTTAAGCGTTATTTCTTATTCAGCTAAAAGAGCAACTAAAACATGCTTCATTTACCCACATTAATTAGCCTCTGTTTTATTCTTAACTTGTTTATTGCAGTGTTCTTTTTTTCAGTGTATTCATATAAAAAACAACCTAGCTTTTTATTTTTTGCTACTGCCTGCTGCTCGTTTATAACCGCTATTGCCCTGATTGGTTTGAGAGGAGTGATTGACTATCCACTTTTAACTTACTTTTTTGCTTACCTATTTATTATTTTAACCCCACTCCTGCTTATTTTAGGGTTAATACCACAAAGTACGGTGCCTGCAGTGAAGCTAACGCCTTTATATTATGCTTGTGCTATATGTTGCACATTGCTACTTGCTGTGTATCTCATTGATGCGGGGCAAATTATTACCAGTATTATTACTGCCGTACTATTTTGCTACGCGGCCTATTTAATGATTAAAACCCCCAGTGTTGCTAAAGTACAGCAACGACTACTAATTGCCTGCTTTTCACTACACAGTGTAGTAATGCTGTTGCAAGTTGTACTCCTTGTTTTACCCTACTTTAGCCAAATTAGTCAGGCGAACTTAGCCGCAGGGTTACAACTATTATTGGTCTCGCATTTATTTTTAACCACAGCCAGTGCGTTAATTCTGCCGTTTATTGCTTTTGCCAATGAAGAATCAAAACTAATAAACTTAGCGAATCACGATCCGCTCACACAATTATTAAACAGGCGAGGCTTTTTCCGCCTATGTAAAAAAATAACCCACACTGCACCGCTTAACAGCAGAGTGTCGTTAATTATGCTCGACATCGATCTTTTTAAACAAGTGAACGACCGATATGGTCATGAAACTGGCGACGAAGCAATAAAGTGGATTGCACAACATATTAACGAATTGTTTTTTGAAGCAGGCATTACCGCTCGAATTGGCGGAGAAGAGTTTGCTATTTTCCTTAACCAAAAAAATCTTACTCAAGCAAGGCAGTTAGCCCAAAAGCTATGCAGAAGTATTGATCAATATCCTTTTTATTTTAACGGTAATAGTATTGCACTGTCTGTTAGTGCTGGAGTAAGTAGCGCACTTATTCGCGATTTAAATATGCAAGAGCTGCTATTACAAGCTGATAAACGCCTTTACCTTGCTAAAAAAACGGGCCGAAATAAAGTTGTTACTCATGATGAAAAAAGCGCACTCATGAATAGCCCCTCTGCCATTATTTAATTTGGCGATAAAAAAGCGGGGTCAAACCTGACCCCGCTTTATAATCAAACCAATTAATATTATTACTTACTGATCCAAGGCGTTACTTTAACTACCTCGTTTATATCAGCCAATACTTTGGTGTCGTTTTGCCAGCTGTCTGTTACTTCAAAATAACATACTGATTCTTCGCATGTTATGCGCTCATCATCAAATTGTTTAGGCGCATTAAAAGTAACAACCACCCCTTTTTGCTCAGGCAGTAAAAACCACATTAGTTTGCTAACAAAAAATCCCGACAAGTCTGTTAAAAGCGCTTCAAGCTCATTATTAATGGTTAATAATGATTGCTTTGAAAAGGTTAGCCCTTCTAGCTCGTTGGCCTCTATTTGAAGCTTTAACTGACAATCATGAATCGGATTTTTAGGCTGAACCACAATCACCGCTTTGTCAGTATCGAGCTGCTTATCATACGGTAATAACAGTTGCGCTTTGTCAGTGTAATTAAGTGGGTACTCATTTTTTTCAGTTAAAATAGTCCCGCTTTTGATACTACATACTTCGTTAGTACCAATATCGCTAATATAAAAGTTTACGCGGGCGTACTGAAAATCGCCTTTGTTTACTACTTTTAAACGGTCGTAAAAACCGTCATACGACATAACAAACTCTTTAGCAACGGCACTACTAGCTGCTACTGCTAAAAAGCTGGCTGTAACTAATTTTAATAACGGCTTATTCATCAAAGTACGCTCGGTTTTGATTGATCATCGTATTTAGCTCTTCAATATACGCTTCACCACGCTCTGAGTAGGACATCAGCCCAAGGGTTAGCTTAGTCGCCTTAATTGGCTTTTGCTGTGCGCGTAAATCTTCACGTATACTGCGTAATTGTTTATAGGCATTATGCGTATTAATATTTCTAAAATATGACGTTACAGCAGCGCGAACCGATTTAAATGCAGCCACTTCATGCTCGGCTTCATTATTACGTCTTCTTGGCACCATGCCACAGCCTTTTTTGTAACACCATTGGCCAAAAAAGTTTAAGCCTATTCGGGCAAAGCGTGAGGTACCCCATGCCGACTCATTAGCAGCTTGCATTAGGGCAAGTTCTTTAGGAATAATATCTACACGGCGCAGCGCTTGAGTTAGTGTAAGCGTGTCTAAGGTTTCAGGTAAGCGGTATAATTTAAGTATTTTTTTAATATCGCTCGCTTGTTTTTTACTTAACGGCTCGTCGTGCTCTAGCATCATGCGCGCAATTTCAATGTTTGCACGTTGCTGTAAAATCTTTTTGTTTTCGGCTTCTACATGAGGCTTAATAAAGTTAAAAAACGCATGTTTTTTCTCTTTCACATCAGTGAATTCTGAGAACTTTGGCAACTTAACGTTGTGCAATGGTTTTTCTTTTTTCTTCTCTTTTTTAATGTCGTTAGAGCTGGTTTGCTCGTCTGATACTAGTTCATCAGCATCAATAAACGGAAGGGTCAACGCCCAAATAACAATGGCGGCTAACAACAACTGAAAAATAGTTTTTAACATGTATTATCTCAATTTAACTCTAAGTTATGTATGGTGTAGTCACATACATACGAACGCTCATTATACCTAAGCCACTTTATAAACGCGAATACCGAACAACTGAATAAAATTCATACGCCTATTGTGAATTATTTATAATATACTAAGCGTTAAAGTCGTAGATATAGAGATAGGTTGTGACATGGATAAACAGTGGCAAAATAGAATAATTGAACAATATAAGCACCGCCCAAACGATAACCGCTCTCCTTGGCAAATAGACCGCTCTCGAATTATTCATGCTGCAGCATTTAGACGCCTTCAAGCAAAAACTCAAATAATGGGTATTGGTTTAAATGACTTTTATCGCACACGTCTTACCCATTCTTTAGAAGTATCGCAAATAGGCACGGGCATATTACGCCACTTAAAAGCCCAGCACCCTCGCTTTGAACATTTCCCATCAACCGGATTACTCGAAACCTTATGTTTAGCGCACGACATCGGCCATCCGCCCTTTGGGCACGGCGGAGAAATTGCGCTTAACTACATGATGCGTGATCATGGCGGGTTTGAAGGTAACGCACAAACGCTACGAATAGTAGCCAAACTAGAGCCTTACAGTAATGGCTATGGCATGAACTTAACAAGGCGCACATTATTAGGGTTTATAAAGTACCCTGGTTTTATCGACCAGCTGTGGTACAACATTCCCAAAGTAGATAAACAACGCGCGTTTATAAAAGCCGACGACTGGCGACCTGCTAAAGGCATTTACAATGACGATGCACCTATATTTAATTGGATCATTGAGCCACTGAGTCAAAACGATAAAGCATTATTAACCAGCCAAAATATTGTAGATTCATACCGAGCTAAAACACGCTATAAATCTCTCGATAGTGCCATTATGGAACTGGCTGATGACATTGCCTATGCCGTACACGATCTTGAAGATGCCATAGCCACCGATGTGTTAAGCCTAGACGATTGGTTAACCCATGCATTGCCGCACTTACAAGCACTCAACTATGATTGGTTAAATACGCTACTTAAATCACTTACAGAGCGATTATTTTCAAAGCACGAACATGAACGCAAAGATGCCATTGGTGAATTAGTAAATACCTTTATTATTCATATTCATTTAGACATACAAAACGATGCCTTTGAATGCCCTATTTTAAAGCACACCGCTAAATTAGATCAGCAATACGAAAACGTATTACAAATACTTAAACATTTTGTATTTCAACGCTTGATACGCGACCCACAAATGCAACAAATAGAATTTAAAGGGCAGAACCTGCTTATTGAACTGTTTACCGCATTTGCCAGCGATCCAATGCGTTTATTACCCGAAACCACGCAAGCACTTTACCTAGAAGCCGAAAAACACCATCAAGGCATGCGAATTATTTGTGACTACTTAAGCGGTATGAGTGACGAATACGCTTATAAAACTTATCAACGGTTGTTCTCTCCCATACAATAAAGTAGTGAGCATAAAAAAAAGCCGAGTCACTTAAGTAACTCGGCTTTTCGTTAGCTTATAAAGTCACATTAAAGTGATTTAATGCCCATGTTGTAAAGCGTAAAACCGTACATGTCGGCATAAAGGTCAATAATTTTACTGGTTGGCGTACCCGCACCGTGGCCTGCATTGGTTTCAATACGAATAAGCGTTGGATTAGTGCCCGCTTGGTTCGCTTGAAGCTCTGCTGCAAATTTAAATGAATGCGACGGTACAACGCGGTCATCATGATCGCCTGTAGTGATCATAGTCGCCGGATATTCAACCCCTGCTTTTACATTATGAATTGGCGAGTAGCCTTTTAAGTAATCAAACATTTCTTTACTTTGGTCGCTAGTACCGTAATCGTATGCCCAACCAGCGCCCGCTGTAAAGGTATGATAACGAAGCATATCCAGTACGCCTACCGCAGGTAGCGCCACTTGAAATAAGTCAGGTCGCTGGGTCATTACGGCACCGACTAATAACCCGCCGTTTGAACCACCTCGCAGTGCTAGGCGCTTTTTAGAGGTGTATTTTTTATCTTGTAAGTATTGTGCGGCGGCAATAAAGTCGTCAAATACGTTTTGCTTTTGCAATTGCGTACCTGCTTTATGCCACTCTTTACCATACTCACCGCCACCACGAATGTTTGCCACTGCGTATACGCCGCCTTGCTCAAGCCAAGCCGCTGTTGTATAGCTAAAGCGAGGTGTTAAGCTTATATTAAAGCCACCATAGCCATATAAAATAGTTGGGTTGCTACCGTCTAATTTAATATCACTTTTGTAAGTAATAATCATCGGTACTTTAGTGCCATCTTTAGAGGTATAAAATACTTGCTCAGAGGTGTAGTTGTCGCTATTAAAATCAATCCCAGACTTACGATATACTTTTGACTCACCACTTTGTACGTCAAAACTGTAAGTCGTGCCAGGTGTTTTGTAGTTAGTAAATGAGTAATAAAGCGTAGTTTGCTCTTTTTTACCGCCAAAACCACCCGCCGTACCAACGCCTGGTAAACTAATATCGCGGATCAATTCGCCCTGCTTGTTGTACTGCTTCACTTTAGAGATAGCATCAACCATGTAGTTGGCAAAGAATGTGTTACCGCCAAGCGTTACATTAAGTACGTTTTCGGTTTCTGGAATAAAGTCTTGCCAGTTTTCAGGTTGCGGGTTGCTTGCATCAACCGTCACTACTTTTTTATTCGGAGCATTTAAGTTAGTAACCAAAAATAGCTTGCTGCCTTCGTTATCAATCACACTGGTATCAGAGTCGGTATTACCCACTACGGTAACAAACTCGCTATCTGGCTTAGTTAAATCTTTAATAAATAACTTATTGCCTGAGGTCGATACGCTAGCACTAATAAACAAATAACGGCCATCTTTGGTCGCTTTAGCGCCTACATAACGGTGTTTTTGCTCAGCGGTATCGCCAAATACTAGCGTATCCTCGCTTTGGGCTTGGCCTAATTTATGATAGTACACTTTATGTTGATCAGTTTTTGCAGAAAGCTCACTGCCTTCTGGTTTGTCGTAGCTTGAATAATAAAAACCATCATTTGCCAACCAACTCACGCCACTAAATTTAACATCAACCAGTGCTTGCTCTACTTGCTCTTTGGTTTCGGTGTCTATAACAATGATTTTACGCCAATCACTGCCACCTTCCGATATTTGGTATGCTAACAATGAGCCATCTTCTGAAAATGATAAGCCCGACATTGAAGTGGTACCATCTTCACTAAAGGTATTAGGATCTAAGAAAATCTCAGCCTCGCCGCCGTCTTTGCTGCGGTATAAAACGTACTGATTTTGCAGGCCATCATTTTTGTAAAAATAGGTGTAATCACCTTCGGTGAACGGCGCGCTGATTTTTTCGTAGTTCATTAACTTTTCAAGGCGCTGCTTTAACGTATCTCTGTACGGTATTTGCTCTAAATATGAAAAGGTTAGGTTATTTTGTGTTTTAACCCATTGAGCCGTTTCATCACTCATATCATCTTCTAACCAACGATACGGATCAGCCACATTTTCACCAAAGTAAGTGTCAACCACTGTGCCTTTTTTAGTTTCAGGGTAATCTAGAGAGTTAACTGCTTTCATTGCTGTTTTTACTTCATTTTGAGAGGTGTTTTCTGCAGGTTGTGAACAACCCGCAAGTGCGATTACAACCGCACAGGTCAGTGTTTTTTTTAGCATTGTTATTTTATTCCCTTGTTGATAATCACTCTAAGTTATTAACTTTTACTGCTTTTGTCTATTAAGATGCGGTAAACGTCATTTATCGCTGTTAACCTGCGCTTAGTTACGCTTAAATACATTAATGAACAACGTTTAAACACCAATAGGCTAAGTAATGACAGAAACCCAATCCTTTACAAGCTTTAAACGCTTTTACCCTTATTACTTAAAAGAGCATCGTAATCAAACCTGCCGTAGATTGCATTTTATAGGCAGTAGCTTAGTACTGTTACTGGCAGGCTATGCGTTTTTTAGCTCACAACTTATGTTGTTATGGTTATTACCAGTGATTGGTTATGGCTTTGCGTGGGTTGGGCATTTCTTTTTTGAAAAAAACCGCCCTGCTACATTTAAGCACCCGTTATATAGTTTATGGGGCGATTGGGTAATGTTTAAAGATATGCTCACAGGTAAAATTAAATGGTAAATGGCGACTTACGCTACAGGCTACTCAAATAGTCCACCTGCCGCTGTAAATAAATTGTAGATTGAATGTAATTCAATTGACCTTGGTTGTAAAAATGGTCTACCTTGACAACAGAAATTTCAATTAGTTCATTAATAATTGAATTACCTGTAGAGCATTGAATGAGGGAAACTAATCATGCAACTAAAACAGCTATTTACAGCAAAAAAAACCATTACACTCAGTGTTGCCGCTGCACTACTTGGCTCGTGGTCGGTAAATGCCGCACAGCAAGAAACACAAGCAGAAGAAAATATTGAACAAATTAGTGTAATTGGCTCTCGCCGACTCGGCCGCACAGTTGAAGACAGCCCAGTTCCGATTGATATCATTAGCGGTGATGCCCTAAAAAGTTCAGGGCAAACTGAAACCAATGCACTACTGAGCACTTTATTACCAAGCTTTAATTTCCCTCAGCCATCAATCACCGATGGCAGCGACCATGTGCGCCCCGCTCAACTGCGTGGCTTAGCACCCGATCACACCTTAGTGCTCGTAAATGGTAAACGTCGCCATAGTAATGCACTGCTTAATTTAAACGGTTCAACCGGTCGTGGATCATCATCGGTTGATTTAAACGCTATTCCAGCCAATGCCATTGAGCGAATAGAAGTATTGCGCGATGGTGCCGCAGCGCAATATGGCTCAGACGCCATTGCCGGTGTAATTAATATTGTCCTTAAAAGTAATAGCAGTGGCGGCAGCCTAGGTGCTGTATATGGAGCAAACATCACCGAAATGCAGGGTGTGCCTCAACTAGAATCCGTTTCTGAAGATGCCAATGGCAACTTAACCTTTAATGAAGGCAGCGACCGTTCGCTGACCGACGGCCAAACCTTAACCCTGCAAGGTAATATGGGGTTTGAATTGGGCGATAACGGCTTTTTAAGTATTTCTACTGAATATCGCGACCGTAGCTCAACGAATCGCTCTGATTATGACCAGCGCGAAAATTACGCCCGCCTACCTGATGGCTCTCTTGATCCGCGTGAGTTCACATGGGATCGTTACAATCATAACTTTGGTAATGGCACCGTTGAAGACTTCGCGCTGTTTTATAATGCCGGTTATCAATTAACTAACGATGCCGAGCTCTACTCGTTTGGCTCTTACAGTAAGCGTGAAGGCGAAGGCGGAGGTTTTTATCGTCGCGCACAAGACAGCCGTAACGTAACAGATATTTATCCTGATGGCTTTTTACCGGTGATCACCTCAGATATTGACGATTTTTCGTTAGCACTCGGCGTAAAAGGTTTTGCTAATGAATGGAATTACGACGCTTCTGCTGTATACGGCCAAGATGCCTTTAACTTTGGTGTTATTGATAGCTTAAACACCTCATATGGGCCTAGCAGTCAAACCAGTTTTGATGCCGGTACACTTACCTACGATCAGCTGACTATTAACCTTGATTTTAGCCGCGAGATTGATGCTGACTTTTTAGCTAGCGGAATTAACGTCGCAGTGGGTGCTGAGTATCGTCGTGAAGGCTACGAAATTCAGGCAGGCGAAGAAGCCTCATACGCACAGGGCACTTTTGGCCCTGGTGGCGCAGTAACCGACCCAGTTAATGGCCCATTTGGCTCTGCAGGTTCGCAAGTATTCCCAGGTTTCACACCTGAGTCTGCGGGTGATAACAGCCGCCATAATGTTAGCCTTTACGTTGATTTAGAAGCCTTTATTACAGATAACTGGAACGTTGCCGTCGCAGCGCGTTATGAAGACTACTCTGACTTTGGCGATACGCTTAATGGTAAAATTGCCACCCGTTATACGCTAACAGAAGATTTAGCATTACGCGGCTCTGTATCAACCGGCTTTAGAGCGCCCTCTCTGCAACAGCAATATTTTACTTCAGTGGCCACCGTGTTTGTTGATGGTATTCCAACACAAACAGGGACGTTTGCCCCAAGCAGTGATGTAGCCGTTGCATTGGGATCACCGGGCTTAGATGCAGAAGAAGCCACCAACTACGGGGTAGGTTTTACCTGGTCAACCGACTTTAATTTCAGCTTATCTGTGGATTATTACCAAATATTAATTGATGACCGTATTGTGTTATCAAATAACCTGTCGGGTGCAGGTGTAGCAAGCTTACTTGAGGGCACTGGAGCTAACCAAGGGCGGTTTTTCTTAAACGCGATTGATAGCAAAACCCGTGGCGTTGATGTGGTTGCCTCTTACAACCTAATGAGTGATAACTACGGTGATGTAGCGTTTAATTTAGGCTATAACTACGGCAAAAACGAAGTGACTAATATTATTGCCCCACCCGCTGAGCTACAAAGCGTAGGTGTTGAACAAGATAATTTGTTCTCGGGTAATGAACTGCGTCGTTTTGAAGTAAGTACCCCGCGTAATAAATACAACCTAAGCGCTACATGGACACTAAACGAATGGCGTACCACACTTCGCAGCACTCGCTATGGTGAAACACAAGACCCATCAGAAATTCCAGAGCGTAACGAAGTGCTCAAGCCAAAGTGGATCACCGACTTAGATGTTGCCTATGCACTTAATAACAACATTACTCTGAGCTTAGGCGCGAATAATGTGTTTGATGTATACCCAGATCCAACGCGTGATTTAGTGAGCGATGTAACCACTTTCTCTCGTTTGTTCTCTTACTCGGGCTTTTCGCCATTTGGTTTTAATGGCCGCTATGTTTACGGCAAAGTTGAAATGAAATTTTAAGCTGCAGCTAAAAACAAAAAGCCACACTATTTAGTGTGGCTTTTTAATAGATTAGGGTCTGTTGATCTTTCAAGGTTAAATTTGCAGCAGTCTGTTTGGTATTTAGGCAAGGCATAGCCTATGTGGTGTGGTTATTCCCCATAAATAGGCGATAACGCAGCATCAATGCCAAACAGGCGCTGCCCGAAGGGTTCTGCCTAGGGACGATTTACTCTTTGTTGCTCGGTTTTTACTTAGCCCACTAGGTTACAAACCTCGCGCCGCGATTAAACCGCCCCTAGTTTGAACAAATTTTAATCCGCAAAGGTCAACAGACCCTAGAACCCGATTAGATTTTAGTTAACCAACCGTGTGTATCTTCACTTTTACCCCATTGAATATCGTTCAATGCTTGACGTAAACGTGCTGTTGTTGGTCCTGGTTCACCATTACCCACTTTGTATTCTTTATCGTTATGGATAAACGTACCTACTGGTGTTAATACTGCTGCAGTGCCTGAAAGTGCTGCCTCTGTACCTGGTTTTGCTGCACGCTCTAAAAGCTCAGTTACGGTAAAGTTACGCTCGCTTACCGTCATTCCTAAATCTTTCGCAATGGTTAAAATACTATTACGAGTAACACCATGTAAAAAGGTGCTGTCGAGTGCTTTAGTAATGATTTCGTTGCCATCAATTAATATGAAGTTGGCCGCGCCGGTTTCTTGCACATCGCCACCTGGGCAAAATAAAATTTGGTCGGCTTTATATTTAGTTCGCGCTGCTGATATTGGGCCAAGCGCGCTAGCATAGTTACCACCACTTTTAATCATACCCATATGCGGGGCACAGCGCATGCCGTCTTCTTCTAATAAAACACGTAGCGCGGTAGCACCACCTGAAAAGTAGTCACCCACTGGCGATAATAACGTATAAAGCAATGAACTCATTGAAGGCGCAGCCGCTTTGCCAATGGCAGCTTCAGTACCAATGTGGGTTGGGCGAATATACATAGAACCAGGAGGAAGCGGCGTTTCATCGGCGTATTCACGAACAATATCGATGATCATTGTTTTTAGCATCTCGCCATCAACCGCTGGTAAACTTAATAATTCAGAACTTTGCTGCATACGCGCAATATTTGCATCCATTCTAAAAATATTTACCGAACCATCTTCATGGCGAAAGGCTTTTAAACCTTCAAAACATGTACTTGAATAATGAAGAACGTGTGCACCTGCATGCAACTCAAGCTTATCGCAAGGAACAATTGAGCTTTCGCCCCACTGATTGTCAGAAAACTTAGCTTGAATCATCTGCGGCATAAACACAGTACCAAATGCGGCCATTTTTATTCTCTCTTGTGTGGTCTATTTTTCTCCATTGTATGACAACCCGCTACTATTTAACCATAGCAAAACAGGCTGTTTTTAAATTAATTAGACGAATTTTTTGCATGTACTGATGATTATTTAATCAAAAAAGCACTTGCTAACTCTTTAATGCAATAATCAGCTAACAATTTAAGGTTAGCTGATTATTTAATGCATAAATTAATAGTAGCGGCTATTTTATTAACCTCTATTTAAATGAATAACGAAATATACGTTTTAACACCGAAGTATATTGGTGAAAAAAACCGCCGGTGTTGTATGCAATGCCCTGCTTTTGTAAAGCAGCTTGCACTTGTGGTGCTATTTCTTGGTAGCGTGACGATGGCAAGTCTGGAAATAAATGGTGTTCAATTTGAAAACTTAAATGCCCCGTTAAAATATGAAACCAACGCGCCCCTTTAATGTTTGACGACCCAAGCGCTTGGCGATAATACCACTGACCTTGGCTTTCGTTTTCACAATCTTGCTCGTAAAAGGTATGCGTTTGCTCGGTAAAATGGCCACAAAAAATAATGGTTGATGTCCATAAATTACGAATTAGGTTCGCCAATAAGTTACCGCTTAGCACCCATAAAAACAGAGGCCCCGCTAAAAGTGGAAACAGCACATAGTCTTTAATTAATTGGCGCGCCCCTTTACTAAAAAAGCGTTTTTTTAACGTACTATGCGCTACAGCCCCTTTGCGGTTTGGCTTCTTTTTACCTATAAACACACGCTCACCCGCCAGCTCATGGTACGACACGCCCCACTGAAATAGCACACTTAAATTTAAATAGGTAATAAACTGCCAAGTATTTTTTAAACGCCATTTAAAGTCATTACTTAATCTTAATAAGCCATAACCAAAATCGCGGTCTTTGCCAATAATATTAGTGTAAGTATGGTGCTCAAAATTGTGTACTCGGTTCCAACTTTGGCCGTCGCAGGCTATATCCCACTCGTATGTTTTTGAATTAAGCTGTTTGTCGTTCATCCAATCGTATTGACCATGCATTACATTGTGGCCAATTTCCATGTTGTCGAGAATTTTAGCCAAAGCCAGTAACAACACACCCGCCACCCACAATAAAGGCTGTACAAAACCAAGCATTAATAAAATGCGCCCACCTATTTCGCACAGTCGCTGCTTGCGGACAATAGAGCGTATATAATTAGCATCCTTTTGCCCTACTTTGGCAAGCGTCGACATTTTTATGCCATCTAAATCTTCGGCTAATTGTTGATAATTTATGGTTGTCATAGCTGTAACTCCAAATCACTGACCGCTTGGCTAACACACAGTTGAATTAACTGCTCGCCGTTATCTGATAACTCACCGGTTTTTAAATTGCGCACCACGCCCGTTTTTTTAATGCACTGGCATTGATGACAAATACCAATCCCACACCCTCGCTGCACAGGTAGTTTTTTTGCCTCAAACTGAGTTAACAACACCTCATTCGCTGCTACGTCGTGGTGATCATTATTAATTTTTACAGTAAATTGACTGTCATCATTTAAGCTTGGCAATGCAAGGCTAAAGGCTTCTTGGTAATAGGTTAAATGATGTTGGTTTGCAAAATGTGCAATTTTTTGCATAAACGCTGCTGGCCCACAGCAGTAAATATCAGGATTGTCATCGATGTTTATATGCGTAGTTAATTGCGGGCTCATATCGCGAGTGAGTAACAAGTAAGAAAAATGCGCATAACGCTCTGCTAATGCGGCAAGTTCTTCAACGCATTGGTGCTCATTAGCTTTTGCAAAATACAGTAATTTGATGGTGTGCTGAGTATTTGCTAATTGCTGGCTAAGCATTGCCAGCATAGGTGTAATACCCGAGCCACCAGCAACAAAGGTGCTGGCTTTATGCCAGCTTTTAAATACAAAGTCGCCACTTGGCGCAGAAATATTACACCACGACGGCGCCTTTAATGTGCTTTGCAACTGAGCTGTAAAACGTCCTTGCTCATTGGTTTTAATTAAAACTCGCAGCAATCCGGTTGCTTTGTATTGCGCGGGGCTGCAAGCAAGCGTAAATACACGGGTAAGCAAACGCCCGTTGAGCTCAAGCGTTAAACTAATATGCTGGCCCGCAATGTGGGCGCGCCACTGTTTATTGGGTTTAAGCGTTACACTTAAAAACTGACCACTCAACGCGTGTACATCAACAATTTGCGCACGAAAAAAGCCGGCTCGCCATGCAGGTTTAACGACCTGTATTAAAGGCTCTATGTAAGCGGCAAAGCTTTGATGGTGTAAAAACCATTTTGAAAATTGGTCTAATACCGAAGTTAACATGGTGATTAATTCTCTACTTAAATCGACTACCCATCACTTTGTGTTAAGCGAATTCAAGCAAACACATGTGCTGGGCTTTAAATATTTGAGCCTACACGTGTAAGCTTAACTTTCAGCGCACAAGTGTACGCTCGAATTTTTAAATTTCAACCCTAATAGAGTAATTATTCAATTTTTTTAAAGCGGTCTTTAATTCCTATACCCGTAAAGTTAGTTAAACACCTGAGGGACATAAACAAGCTCATTAAGCTAAAAACCAACATTAAAGCGGTTAAATAGTGTGCAATTCCATTCATCCCAATTACTTAACACTGTGATCAATAGCGTGCTAAGGTAGTTAAAATTTAGTTAATTTTGGAAGCCATTATGAACAAAGTAACAACGCGTAAAAAATTTTCTACACTCGCCACAGCCAGTTGTGCATTGGCATTTTCGGCGCTTACCAGCCTTAGTGCTCATGCAGTTGATTTTAAAGAACTGGATAAATTAGCGCTTAATGTAAAACCGGTCACTGTTGCCCAAGGGATTTCTATTCCCTGGGCTATTGAGGCTCTACCAAACGGTGATTTATTAATAACCGAGCGCAGTGGCACCTTATATTTATTGCGTAAAAATACCACCAGCTTAACTAAAATTTCTGGGCTACCTAAAATTGATGCCAACGGCCAAGGCGGCCTACTTGATTTAGAGCTGCATCCTGATTTTGCTAATAATCAATGGCTGTATATCACTTACTCAAGCAGTGAAGGTGACGGTGCTGGCAGTAACACCGCACTTATGCGCGCAAAATTAAGTAACGATCACAGCCAATTACGCGAGCCACAACAATTATACAAAGGCGAGCATAATTCTAAAAAAGGCCAGCACTACGGCAGCCGTATTGTGTTTGATAACCAAAATTATGTGTATTTTTCGATTGGCGATCGCGGCTCGCGAGATATTAACCCACAAGATTTAAGCCGCGATGGCGGTAAAATTTATCGTTTACACGACGATGGTAAAATTCCAACCGACAACCCATTTGTAAAACAAAAAGACGCAAAATCAGCGATTTGGTCTTACGGGCATCGTAACCCACAAGGCATGTGGTTCGATGGTGAAAATAATGTATTTTGGGCACACGAACACGGCCCCCGTGGCGGCGATGAGCTTAATATGATTAAGCCTAAAACTAACTACGGCTGGCCAGTGGTAAGCTATGGTATTAACTACAGTGGCATCTCGTTTACCGATTTAACCGAAAAATCAGGCATGCAAGCGCCCACATTACAATGGACACCCTCTATTGCTCCTTCAGACATGCTGCTCGTAAAAGGTGACAAGTATCCTGAGCTTAAAGGAAAATTTTTACTCGCTTCAATGAAATACGCGTTTATTAGCGTACTTGAAATAGCAGATGGCAATGTCGTTAAACAAAGTAAATTACTGGAAGGCATTGGTCGTATTCGCAGTCTAGCACAAAGTGATGATGGCACTATTTACTTAGGATTGGACGGCCAAGGCATTATGCGCCTTGACCCACAATAATCTTTTAATAAGCTAATTACAGTAACAGCAAACTTTTTGCGTCTTCACTGCGTATTGTTTCTGTAATTAGCTAATAAACAACGAGGGTGTTGATGTTTTCATTTTTAAAGCCAGATCCAATCAAAAAATTACGTAAAGAATACGACGCAAAATTAGAACAAGGCATGCAAGCGCAAAGAAAAGGCGATATAAAAAGCTACGCTATGTTAACCGACGAGGCTGAAAAAATTTGGAATGAAATAGAAGCGCTCGAAGCCAAAAAAGCCCAGTAAACATTTAACCAAATGAGTTTAAACCTATCCCCCGCATTAACAGTGCGGGGTTTGTATTTCCCAGACTAAATAACTTCGATAAACATTTATCCAACTAAGTAAAATTAGATACACTTCTTATAAGTTCAATTTGCATTTCCCCCATCACGTTATTACAGCCCTATTGTGCGACACTCAAAAGCCATTTTATTTCTCGCATAATCAGTTGTTTACATTAAAGTTAATTAGTGGAATTATTAACCAATAATTACTTTCCTCTGTTTGAGGTATATCCACTTTTAGGTCACGGGGTATTTATGGAATTTAAGCAAGCACAAAAAGACATGGATCTCGCCTATTTTGGTGGCGCAACAGGTGTTGTTATTTCTGGGTTAGTTTGGTGTTTTGCTGGTTTAATTGCAGTACTGTATTCAACTAAAGCGAGTATGCTTACCCTGTTTATTGGTGGTATGTTTATACACCCGCTGGCTATGTTGCTATCAAAAGTACTTAAGCGCCCTGGACAACATGACTCCACAAACCCATTAGGCAAACTTGCTTTAGAAAGTACCGTTATTTTATTTGTTGGTTTTTTCCTCGCCTTCTATGTTTCTAAGCTGCATCTGCAATGGTTTTATCCAATAATGCTGTTGGCAATGGGTGTGCGTTATTTAATTTTTAATACTTTATATGGAGCAAAAGTTTATTGGCTTTTAGGTGCTGTGCTTATGCTAGCGGGAGTAGTTTGTATATTATTAAATGCTAACTTCGTCATTGGTGCTTTTGTTGGTGGCATAACAGAAGTTATATTTTCTATTGTGATCTTCAATAAATCAAAAGAGTCAGCAGTAAAAGCCTCGTAGCGAATTGTTATCTAAAAGGAAAGTTACAGATAAAGATACTCTTAGCTTAACACTATGCATCATTAACTTTAACGTCTCCATTATTTAAAAAATAGAAGTACACTGTCAGCACAAATTTAACTTAAATTTTTGCTAACAGTCCACTAATTCTCAGGCTATTTATATTCTACCTTGGCGGTTAAGCGATTAAATAAACTAGGGAAAAACCGTTTTATAAACGGTGCCCAACCACTCAACCCTTGGCCTATTACAACTTCGTCTTTTTTATTATAGATTGCGGTGAGCATTTTCGATGCGGCTACATTTACATTCATACCATTTTCTATTGAAGGCTCAGGTTTGTTTTGTGCCTCTCCTTGCTCGTTCAATGAATTATGGGCAATTGCTGTTTTAATTGAGCCAGGGCAAATAGTTAAGCAATGTATATTGTGCTGCGCGACTTCGGCGCGTAAGCAATCCATAAAGCCTACTACAGCGTATTTACTGCCTGAATAACCCGTTCTAAACTTAGAGCCCACTTTGCCTGCCACGCTACTAATAGCCACTACAGAACCACTTTTTCGCGCCACCATTGAAGGTAGCACTGCTTTAGTGAGTGCAATTAAACCGAAGTAATTTACTTCCATGAGTTGGCGGTACACTTTAAAGTCATTTTCTAAAAATAAACTACGCTGTGATACGCCACCATTATTTATTAAAATATCAATTGGGCCTAAGCTATCTATTTGCGCTGATACATCCTGCAGTACAGTTTCGGGCTTTGATAAATCAAGGGGAATAACACTATGCCCCTTGCCTTTTAACTCGTCTTTTACTTGGTTGAGTTTATCGATATTTCGCGCTGATAAAATAACCTTCGCACCTTGCTCTGCAAATTGTTTTGCAAGCTCTTCACCAATACCTGATGATGCACCGGTGATCCACACTGTTTTATTATTATAATCCATGGTTTACCTTATAGTCTTTGACTGATTATGCTTTAGTTGGGCCCGCTATTTCATTAACTTGCTGTTCTAAATTTTTATAAAAACCCATTAAAAATAACAGCTCTGCGGTGACATACAAAGGGCCAATAATTAAACCCACTAAATCATCAACAAAAGCGGGCTTTTTGCCTTCAAAATAATGACCAATAAACTGTAACACCCAGCCAAATACAAACACACCCACACCAATCGTCAGCCAAGATGTAAAGGGCATTGCGGCGATAGGCTGCGCTGCCACTAACAATAAAGTAAAAATGATGCCCATGATTAAACCTAGCGAAAAGCTCAGCATAAAATAGTAAACCACACTGGCAAGGACAAAAAGCTGCGCCCCATCGACATTAAAACTCCCTAGAGGAATTTCAACACGCGCTAGTAAGCACAATGCCGCAAATACAATCAGTGGAATACCAAAAAAGTGAGTTAATACGTTACGCTTTGAACGATGATACAAGCCATACTGGCCAAGTTGTTGTTGTAGAGTTTTCATAGGTTGATCCCGTTGTTATTTTTATAAGCAAAGTTCACCTTATAAAAAAGTGCGCACAATAACAACAAATACCGATGGTTATAAATTAAAAGGCTAACTAATGGCTCTCTAATTGGGTATTGATGTAAACTATTTAAAATAAATGCTTAACTGTTGGCCCTTGTAATATAAGGAAATCATCATGTTATTAAAAGCTCTAGCCATAGGCTTATTACTTGCTTTAGGCGAGATAATTAATGGCAACATTCGGGTGCGAGTTCTGCATCGATTATATGGGCAACGACGCGCTAAAACACTTAGTTTACTCTCAGGCATCGCCATTATTTTTGCTATAGCTTGGTTAGCCCTGCCATGGGTTGCCCCTACAAATTACCTAGATTGTTTTAAATTAGGCTTAATGTGGCTAATAATAATGCTTAGTTTAGATATTTTTGTGGGTAGGTATTTATTTAAATATAAGTGGCAGAGAATTTTTGATGACTTTAATCTCTTTAAAGGCAACTTGCTTAGTGTAGGCATGTTGATACTTTTTATATGCCCAAGCTTGGTTTTTTGGTTGCAGATGAAAGTTATGGTTTAGATCACTGCTCTAAAAGCGCAGCGTCTCTTCGCTCTCTTTGTGTATTAATCACTTAAAAATAATTTAAACTGATAGAAATGAATGAGGATAAAATAAGCAGGAAAAAATAAATTTATTTCAGCCGCTTACTCTAAAGTCGCAGCGTCTCTTCGCCCTCTTTGTAAATTGATCATAAAAAACAGTATGAGCTGAGAGAATTGAATGAGAAGCCATAAAAAATATGCTTTAGATCACTGCTCTAAAAGCGCAGCGTCTCATTGCCCTCTTTGTGCATAATTCTTAAAATCTATTTAAAATCAGAAGTAAATGAGCTTGCAACGTGTCGTTATCTAAGCTAACGCGGTTACAAGCTTGCCTTTTTCATGCGTAGGTTGCATGGCCATTCGATCAGTGCCTTTTTCGTATTCTTGCTCCAGCATTTTTTGTAACTCTGCAAGCTGCTCTTTAATGGTGTCTATATCAGCACCTTGCTCTTGAAGTTTTTCTGCCAATGCTTCGATTGCTGCTTTTAACTCAGCAATTTTTTCTTTATCAACTCCTAATCGTTGATAGATAAGCGCCTCTTGCGCATTTTCTAAAAAGCTTTTGTCATGTGGCTTAGCGCTTGCGATTTGCGTTTGTTCGCTATCGCTGGTTTTAGCTGTTGCCGCAGGGCCAGAAGTTGCCGCAACTTCGTCAGCTTTTGCCGGTTTATTTATTGTACTAACATAAGTACTATATTGATTTTTAAAGGTTATTGATGTCATCAGCTCAAATCCATTTTTGCGTTAAAATATCTATCTTTAACTATTTTCACTTAGATACTTGTATGTGAATAACTACAGCAACTTTAATACCAACTTATATTTTTTCGCTTCGCTTTAACTCTTTATTTTAAATTAAGCCCATTTAGCTCATTACGCACCCATTGCTTATCGAGATATTGCTCTAAATTCAGCTGGGCAAATTTTAAAAAGCTGCGCGCAGCATGAGAAATATGCCTGTCTGTGCGCACTACAAAATACCAATGGCTGGCTAAGCAGGTGTCGGTTACATTGAGCACTTTAAAACTGTTATCGCCTTTTGGTAATACATGATGGGAAAGCACAGCAATCCCCATTCCCGAGGAAACAGCAACTCGTATGGCTTCGTTACTGGCCATTTGCACACTATCACTAAGGACTAAACCACGGCTTTGTAATTCGCTTTCAAAGAGCATACGCGTAGCAGAGCCTGGCTCTCTTAATAAAAATCGATATGGCATTAAATCAGCTAATGTTAATGCTTTTACATCGGCAAGCGGATGATCAAGCGGCACAATAAAAACTAAGGGGTTATGTAAAAAACGCGCAGCTTGGGCATGTTCAAGTGATGGTGGGTGGCTAAACACATAAATGTCGTCTTCTCCACGCTCAAAACGCGCTAACACTGCAGAGCGGTTGCCAATTTCTAATGGCAGCTCTACATGGGGATGGGCATTACTGTAAGGCCCAAGTAACTTAGGCAAAATATATTGTGCAGTGTTTACCATGGCAATTTTACAGCGCCCGCGCTCCCCGCCTTTAAGCTCGGCTAAATAGTCTTGGTAATCATCAAAGTGCCCAAACACTTGCTCACAAGTTCTAAATAATTGTAAGCCAGCCTCGGTAACCTGTAATTTTTGCTGTTGCATAACAATTAAAGGCTCATTAACGGCTTCTTGTAAGCGCTTAATTTGCAAAGAAACGGTAGGCTGGGTTAAATGCAATTGCCGAGCTGTTTCGCTAATGGAGCCGGTTTTAACTACACTCATAAAGACTTCGAGTAGCCTAAATGATAGTTGCCTTATGTTCATTACTCACCTCATAGATTTTTATCTATAAGATACTATCATTCATTTTATTATTTGCTATGCAAAGATAGGTTTACAATAGCGCCGCTTAACAAATTGAGTAACTAATAACAAAAAGGAGAACAGTGTGCCTGATATCGTCGTAATGTTTTTTATTTTAGGATTAGTGGCGGGGATTTTACGTTCTGATTTAGCGATACCTAAAGCCACTTATGACACACTAAGTCTATTGTTAATGCTCACCATAGGGTTAAAAGGTGGCATGGTGCTGCATGGTAACTTAAGCTGGCAACTTCTTCCTGAAATGGCCTCGGTTATGTTACTCGGTGGTCTTATTCCCCTTACTCTTTACCCTATTTTAAAATATGTTGTTAGACTCAGTGTGGCCAATAGCGCCAGTATTGCTGCGCATTATGGCTCGGTAAGCGCAGGTACCTTTGCAGTTGCATTGGCTTATGCAGAGTCAGCTAAATTAGAGGTAGGTGCTGAGGTTACACTGTATTTAGTGATGCTCGAATTACCTGCCATTATTGTCGGTTTAATGCTTTATCGTAAACTCGATAAACAACATAGCCAAAGTAATACACTGTCACTCAAAGCGCTTTGGCACGAAACACTCACTAACAAAAGCGTGATTTTATTGGTAGGCGGTGTGATCATCGGAATGATGTATGGCACACAGCAAGGCAGCCAAGTAACCAGTCTTTTAACCAGTAGTTTTAAAGTAGTACTGGCATTGTTTTTACTTGAAATGGGTTTAGTGGCTGCGCAAACTCTGCGCCCATTTCCTTGGCAGCATTGGAGACTCGCTGCATTTGCTATTATTACTCCGCTATTTTTAGGTACTATCGGCGTGGCTGTAGGCACACTATTAAAATTAGAATTAGGCTCGGTGGTGATACTCGGTAGTTTAGTGGCTAGTGCGTCTTATATTGCAGCCCCTGCGGCAATTAAAGCAGCCGTTCCCAAGGCTGATATTGGTCTAGCTATGCTCAGCTCTTTAGGGGTAACGTTTCCGTTTAATGTGATTGTTGGTATTGGTTTGTACCATAAGCTTGCGCTTGCCATGCACTAAAATAAACACCAATAAAAGCCCAACATGGGCTTGTATTTTTTAACTATACCCCGCCATTACTACGTTATCACCCTCTTTAAAAAATCAACAAATATAAAACAAAAACGCTAACTTATTTCTACAATCAGATTGCAATTAAGCGATTAGTTTACGTAAAAAAACATTTTAAAAATTATTTTGATTGAGCAATTAAAAAACACTTTACTTGGTATAAAAAGCAGCATAAATTCGCAGCCAAATTAACCTGCTTCAAATAATCGCGCCACTATCACACCTAAATCAGCAATTATTTAAACCCTTTTTATCGGAATAATCTAATGGTGGAACTTGCCGCTAATAGTAAATCAAATAATCCTTTAGCCCCTGTTATTGGTTTATCTTTTTTTGCTATTGCTTCGGGCTTTTTAATGAGCCTGATCCCGTTATCACTGAGTGCTTTTAAGTTAAGTATTGATCTTGCGCCTTGGCTTGCCAGCGTCTTTTATTTTGGTTTACTTATTGGCGCGCTGTGTATTGAGCGTGTGGTAGTAAAAATTGGCCACCGTATGGCATTTATCGCATTTTTAATGTTGCTGATCATCAGTGTTATTGCACAGATTATATCCCCTACAGCCACAATGTGGTTAATTGCTCGCTTTGTTGCTGGTATTGCTGTTGCGGGAGTATTTGTAGTGGTTGAGTCGTGGTTGTTAATGGCGAATACACCTAAGGCGCGAGCTAAACGCTTAGGTTTATATATGACCTCTTTATATGGTGGCAGCGCTGTGGGGCAATTAGCAATCACACCGCTTGGCACTGAAGGTGCCGTACCGTATTTATTTGTCGTGGCCCTTTTGGCGTTGGCTATTTTAGCTCCATTATTAATTACCACAGGCCAACCTAATGCTCAGCAATTACAAAAGCTGCCACTTAAAGAGTTAAAAACTCTCAGCCGCCCTGCTATTTTAGGCTGTTTAGTATCAGGATTATTACTAGGCCCTATTTACGGGTTATTACCTGTTTATATAGCCGCGCAAACTGATCAAGCCCAATATACCGGCTTACTTATGGCGGTGATTATTTTAGGTGGCATGCTGGTACAACCTTTAGTGAGTTATTTATCAACCCGTATTATAAAAAGCTTACTTATGGCTATTTTTTGTTTTGTTGGTGCTGCCAGCGTAATGGGAATATTAAACGCACATAGCTTTGGCGGATTAGTTGTAAGTTACTTTGTATTAGGTGCGTGTAGTTTTGCACTTTATCCGATTGCGATTACTTTAGCGTGCGACTCGTTACCTATGGCAAAAATAGTGTCAGCCACTGAAATAATGCTGCTCAGCTACAGTGTCGGCTCTGTATTAGGCCCGTTGTTGGCAACGCATTTTTCTGATGCAAGCCATGGTGTGCTTATTTATTTAGGTGGTTGTTTAATTACCACCTGTATTTATATGCTCATAAAAAGTATGAAAAAAATACCCACAGGTAACACCCCTGTTGCAGGTTAACTAACGCGATAAACCGCTTAAGCTTATTCGTTTGCCACTAAGCGGTTTTTACCTGCGCTACCACTTTACTGGCTATGTTTTTTAACTCTTTTAGCTCAATTTGATACTCGTTTATGAGCTCGTCAACAAAACAGCTGCGGTTGTTGTCATCACTTATGATAAACACCTTGTGTTTAGCACGAGTGAGCGCCACATAAAATAAGCGTCGCTCTTCGCTATGGGCATACAAATCTTTAGTGGGTAAGAGAGCTTCTAACATTGCAGGCGATGGCTTAGTGCTCGGAAATCCAAATTGCCCGCCATGCATACCTAATATAACTACATAATCGGCTTCTTTACCCTTTGAACCATGAAAGGTATCACACTCAATTTGCAATGAAGAAAAGGTGTGCTGCAAGGCGTTAATATCGGCTTTAGTAGGTAGCTGGAATCGATACCGCGCCAGTAAATACACAATAGCGGGCTTATTTGTGTTGATAGCGCCAAGTACATGGTCAAGTGCCCCATTATTTAGCTCAGCTATTTTTGTATTTTTGCTTGAGACAACATTCGCTGTTTTTAATACACTAATAGCGGGCTTTGTCACTTGTGCTAATGAACCAATTTGCTTAGCTAACTGGGCAGGATTTTTCATGATAAAACATGAAGCAACCTCACTAATTTTATTATTAAAACGAAACGTAACATCCAGTATGGTTTGTGTAGTAAAACCAAAATGTGCGGCAAACTCTGTGGTAAGGCGCATATCAGCACCACTAAAACGGTAAATAGCTTGCCAGTCATCGCCCACTACAAACAATGAGCTTCTAGGCTTACTATCGCGCAGCGCTTTAACCAGCGCCGCACGCGTAGGCGATATGTCTTGAAATTCATCGACCATGATATAACGCCAAGGTGAAGCAAATTTCCCTGCAGTGAATCGCCCCGAGTTCATCGGAGACCAGTTTGTTTAAGTCAGGCCACTTTACCTGACTCGTTTAAATTATCATAGTAGTCTGTTTCATATTGAGCTGGTGAAATATACCCAATTGAAGATAATAAGCGTTGATTATTAAACCAATTGACCCACTCTAACGTTGCGTATTCAACAGCATCAACATTCTTCCACGGGCCATTTCTGCGAATAATCTCTGTTTTAAATAATCCATTTATTGTTTCAGCCAATGCATTGTCATAAGAGTCACCCACACTGCCTACAGACGCTTGAATTCCAGCTTCAGCAAGTCGCTCAGTGTATCGTATAGACAAATATTGGCTGCCTCTGTCGCTGTGGTGAATTAACCCTTCGGGGTTGCCACGATGCCAAATAGCTTGCTCTAACGCATCAAGAATAAGCTCTGTGTGCATTGTCGTTGATACACGCCAACCTACAATGTATCGTGAAAAAACATCTATCACGAAAGCGACATAAACAAACCCACTCCATGTGGCAA
>NZ_AUTH01000122.1:0-94238 GCF_000497975.1 Pseudoalteromonas sp. TB41
CGAATCGTACCCCAAACCGACACAGGTGGTCAGGTAGAGAATACTAAGGCGCTTGAGAGAACTCGGGTGAAGGAACTAGGCAAAATCGTACCGTAACTTCGGGAGAAGGTACGCTCCGATTGGTGATGGGACTTGCTCCCTAAGCTGATTGGAGCCGCAGTGACCAGGTGGCTGGGACTGTTTATTAAAAACACAGCACTGTGCAAAATCGCAAGATGACGTATACGGTGTGACACCTGCCCGGTGCCGGAAGGTTAATTGATGGGGTTATCTTCGGAGAAGCTCTTGATCGAAGCCCCGGTAAACGGCGGCCGTAACTATAACGGTCCTAAGGTAGCGAAATTCCTTGTCGGGTAAGTTCCGACCTGCACGAATGGTGTAACCATGGCCACGCTGTCTCCACCCGAGACTCAGTGAAATTGAAATCGCAGTGAAGATGCTGTGTACCCGCGGCTAGACGGAAAGACCCCGTGAACCTTTACTACAGCTTGGCACTGAACATTGAACCTACATGTGTAGGATAGGTGGGAGACTTAGAAGCAGAGACGCTAGTTTTTGTGGAGTCGTCCTTGAAATACCACCCTTGTAGTTTTGATGTTCTAACGTTGGCCCCTGAATCGGGGTTACGGACAGTGCCTGGTGGGTAGTTTGACTGGGGCGGTCTCCTCCCAAAGAGTAACGGAGGAGCACGAAGGTTGGCTAAGTACGGTCGGACATCGTACGGTTAGTGTAATGGTAGAAGCCAGCTTAACTGCGAGACAGACACGTCGAGCAGGTACGAAAGTAGGTCATAGTGATCCGGTGGTTCTGAATGGAAGGGCCATCGCTCAACGGATAAAAGGTACTCCGGGGATAACAGGCTGATACCGCCCAAGAGTTCATATCGACGGCGGTGTTTGGCACCTCGATGTCGGCTCATCACATCCTGGGGCTGAAGTCGGTCCCAAGGGTATGGCTGTTCGCCATTTAAAGTGGTACGCGAGCTGGGTTTAGAACGTCGTGAGACAGTTCGGTCCCTATCTGCCGTGGGCGTTTGAGAATTGAGAGGGGTTGCTCCTAGTACGAGAGGACCGGAGTGAACGAACCGCTGGTGTTCGGGTTGTCATGCCAATGGCATTGCCCGGTAGCTACGTTCGGAACTGATAAGCGCTGAAAGCATCTAAGCGCGAAGCAGGCCTCGAGATGAGTTCTCACTAGACTTTTAAAGTCTCTGAAGGGCCGTTGAAGACTACAACGTTGATAGGCAAGATGTGGAAGTGGTGTGAGCCATTAAGCTAACTTGTACTAATTACCCGTGAGGCTTAACCATACAACGCCAAACGCGTTTTATGCGACAGTTTAAGCGCAGAAGTTAATAGACTAAAGTAGATTACTTGATTACTCTTTATTATCAGAATTCCAAATTTTAGTAAGGTCGATTAAATCGACCTTACACCAAATTTGCTTGGTGACAATAGCGTTTTGGACCCACCTGACCCCATGCCGAACTCAGCAGTGAAACGAAACAGCGCCGATGATAGTGTAGCATTTGCTATGTGAAAGTAGGACATTACCAGGCTCCAAATAAGAGAAACCCGTTACAGCAATGTGACGGGTTTTTTTACGTCTGAAGAAAGTAAAAACGTAGGTGAAAGGTAAAAGGCATCAGGTAAAAGGAAAATAATAAGCGCTTAATGCCGACTCTATACATTTGCTATGTGGCTCTCTACCGCTGTGGGCACCACGACACTACCAGGCTCCAAATAAGAGAAAGCCCAACTAGAAATAGTTGGGCTTTTTTACGTCTGCAGAAAAGTGAAAAATAAAGGTGCAAGGTGAAATGCACTAGTTAAAAGGAAAAAATAATAGCCAAAAGCTACCTGCATGCTTTCATTATGACTCTCAACGCTGTTTTGCCATGCGCTGTTGCTAAGAAGTAGCAAACAGACTCAAATGAGCCGCAGCTTACTTTGAGTTTTTATATTATTAAAGCAAGCTTAACGGTGTTCGTTTCTGAGAAAAATATAATTTTGCTTTGTTAGTGGCTTTGATTTAGGATCAAAACAGTTTAAAACCAATATTGATTTGCCTGTGTATAGATTATTAATTAGCGCCTTATCCATTTTCTTTTGTGTTTCTGTATCTGCAGTTGAAGTAACTGATCTATATCAAGATATTTTGGTTGTAGAAGATAAATCTCGTGATGCGCGTTTAGACGCTAGTCGCAAAGCGCTTCTTAACGTACTAGTAAAAGTGAGTGGTGATAAAAGTGCAGATGAAAATCAGATAGCACAGCAACGCACCAAAGATATATCTGATTATATGCTTAAATTTGAATACGATGAGCGTATTCCCGGAACGCTTAAGTTACTAGTTAAATTTGAAGCGCGAAAGATCAATGCACTAATAAAAGATCTTAATTTGCCGTTGTGGGGAGCTCAACGTCCACTGGTTGCTATCTGGTTAGGCATTGAAGATAACAGGCAGCGAGAGCTGGTTACTCAAGAGAGTTATCCTCAGTTAGAGCAACTGATTTACGACAAAGCAAGCCGCCGCGGTTTACCGGTTGTTGTGCCTTTACTCGATTTACAAGACAGACGGCTTGTTGGTGTCCCTGAAGTTTGGGGAAATTTTTCTGGGCCTGTAGAAGAGGCATCTAAACGCTACAGTGCTGAGCGAAGTATTACTGCTAGAATGTATCAAGCGTTTAACTCTGATAATTGGGTACTAGATTGGCGCTTTACCAATGATGAAATGTTTGAATCTAACCGTATCACTGGCTATAGACAGCAAATTGTTGCGCAAATGATTGATGATTTAGCACAAGGTTTAGCTGGTGAATATGCGATTGATCCTAATGCTTATTATGAGCAGCGTACTGCCAATTTAACTTTAAAAGGGACTGAGAGCTTTGTTGATATTGAATTGGCTAAGCGCCGCTTAATGAATCTAAGCGTAGTAACTCAAGCTGTTATTTTACGCAAAACACCCGATTCGGTTGAGTTTGAGCTTCATCATACGGGGACTGTGAGTGACCTTAAAAAAGCCCTTGGCCTGGATAACGCCTTTAAAGACTATGTTGATCCTCGTGCTTTTTATCACATAGTTGATGAGCAAAGCCTAGAGTATCAATGGGTTGTAAATTAATGCTAACTCAAGAGCCAATACAAATGGCATTGCCGGTTACTTTACCGGACGATGAAACATTTGCATCCTACTTTGGCGGTGAAGACTCACTCGAGGTAAATCATCTCAAAGATAGCTTTTCTAAGCTTGCTCACTCTTTTCAGTATACCTATTTGTGTGGCTTAGGAGATTCTGGTAAATCTCACTTACTATATGCTACCTGTATTCAAGCACAAGAGCGTGGCTTATCTAATATGCTGCTTTCCATGCGCGAGGTCATTCATTTTGGACCAATGGTTTTAGATGGGCTTGAAGCATTGGATGTATTGTGTATTGATGATGTGCACTTGGTAGCAGGCAATGATGCATGGGAAAAAGCGTTATTTAACTTTTTTAATCGCTTTAATGAGCCCAATAAAATGCTGGTAGTGACTGCCGATTTACTGCCTAACATGCTTAATATTAGCTTGCCCGACTTAGAATCCCGTTTAAAGTGGGGCACTACGTTTCAAATTCGTTCTATGAGTGACGATGATAAAGCACAGGCGCTGGTTAAGCGTGCAAATATGCGTGGGCTTGAACTGAGCGATGAATGTGCGCGATTTTTATTAACGCGTTTGAGTCGTGATATGCGTGCTTTATTGGATGTATTAGACAAATTAGATCACGCATCCATGGCTGCACAACGAAAATTGACTATTCCTTTTATAAAATCAACGCTAAAGCTGTAGTAGGTCTAGAATCTAGACCCTGCTTTCAGTTATCATTAGCTAACTAAATTGTAATCACCTTCTGTGAAAGATCAGGTATCGAATGAACTTAGAAAACATATTAGCGCAAGCACTTGAGGCGGTAGCCAGTGCCAGTGAAATCGCGCAGCTAGAAGAGATCAGGGTTAACTATCTTGGTAAAAAAGGCGAAATTACCAGCTTACTTAAAACGTTAGGTAAAATTGCCCCTGAAGAACGTAAAGAAGCAGGCCAAGTAATTAACCAAGCTAAGCAAGACGTGCAAGTTGCGATTAATGACAAGCGTGAATTGTTAGCAAGTAAAGCATTAGAAGAAAAACTAGCAGCAGAAACAATCGATGTAACTTTACCTGGGCGTGTTATGCCATCGGGTGGTTTGCACCCAGTAACTCGCACCATTGAGCGTATTGAAAGCTTCTTTGGTGAACTTGGCTTTGCTGTTAAATCAGGCCCTGAAGTTGAAGATGATTTTCATAACTTTGATGCGTTAAATATACCAGAGCATCACCCAGCTCGCGCCGATCACGATACCTTTTACTTTAATCCTAAGCTGGTTTTACGTACTCAAACCAGTGGTGTACAAATTCGTACTATGGAAACTGAGCAACCGCCACTGCGTATTATTTCGCCAGGGCGTGTATACCGTAATGACTACGACCAAACACACACGCCTATGTTCCATCAGGTGGAAGGGTTGATGGTTGATACTGATGTAAGCTTCACTGAGCTTAAAGGTATTTTACATGACTTTTTACGTAACTTTTTTGAAGAAGACATGGAAATTCGTTTTCGTCCTTCATTCTTCCCGTTTACAGAGCCTTCAGCCGAAGTGGACGTGATGGGTAAAGACGGTAAATGGTTAGAAGTATTAGGCTGCGGCATGGTTCATCCTAACGTACTTAAGTCTGTAGGCATCGATCCTGAAAAATACACAGGTTTCGCTTTTGGTATGGGTGTTGAGCGCTTAACCATGTTGCGTTACGGCGTAAACGATTTACGTGCGTTTTTCGAAAATGACTTAAAATTCCTAAACCAGTTCCGTTAAGAGTGAAGAGATAAAATGAAATTTAGTGAAAAGTGGTTAAGAGAGTGGGTAAATCCTGCAATTGATACGCAAGCTCTTTCGGAACAGCTTTCAATGGCTGGTTTAGAAGTAGATGGCGTTGAGCCGGCAGCAGCCAAATTTAATGGTGTTGTTGTAGGTGAGGTGGTTGAATGTGGCCAGCACCCTGATGCAGATAAACTACGTGTAACAAAAATTAATGTTGGTGGTGATGAACTGCTTGATATTGTTTGTGGTGCACCAAATTGCCGCCAAGGTATTAAAGTTGCAGTTGCCACTGTTGGCGCAGTGTTACCAGGCGATTTCAAAATTAAAAAAGCCAAACTCCGTGGTCAGCCTTCACACGGCATGTTATGTGCGTTTGATGAGCTAGGTATTAGTGAAGAAGGCGATGGCATTATGGAATTGCCTCTTGATGCGCCTATTGGTAACGATTTACGCGAATATTTAGCGCTTGATGACAACATTATTGACGTAGATTTAACGCCTAACCGTGGCGACTGTTTAGGTATTAAAGGGCTTGCCCGCGAAGTCGGCGTACTTAACAGTATTGATGTAAATACATTAAGCATTCCAGCGGTAACGCCGACAATTGAAGACAAAGTATCAATTGAGTTGGTTAACGATGATGCCTGTCCTCGCTATTTAGGGCGTGTTATTAAGGGCATTAACCTAGACGCTGAGACGCCATTATGGATGGTTGAAAAGCTACGTCGTAGTGGTGTACGTTCAATCGATCCGGTTGTTGATGTGACTAACTTTGTATTATTAGAGCTTGGCCACCCAATGCATGCATTTGATTTAAATGCGATTGAAGGTGGAATTAAAGTACGTAGTGCAACCCCAGGTGAAGAGCTGGTTTTATTAGACGGTAATACGGCTAAATTAAATGAATCGACATTAGTGATTGCCGATCATCATAAAGCACTAGCCATTGCTGGTATTTTTGGCGGTGAGCAATCGGGTGTTACTGAAAAAACAACTGATATCCTGTTAGAAAGTGCATTCTTCAACCCTGTGGCTATTGCAGGACAAGCACGCAGCTATGGTTTGCACACTGATGCATCTCATCGCTATGAGCGTGGCGTCGACTTTGCACTACAACACGATGCCATGGAGCGCGCTACAGCGTTACTTCTGGAGATTGTAGGTGGTAACGCAGGTCCAATCGTTGAAGCTGTTGCTGCAGATAAACTACCAAAAGTAACTGAAGTGCGTTTACGTCGTTCACGTTTAGACCGTGTTATTGGTCATCACATTGACGATGCTAAAGTAACCGATATACTTACGCGTTTAGGTCTTGATGTTAAATTTGACAATGATAGCTGGAGCGCTGATGTACCAAGCTACCGCTTTGATATTCGTATTGAAGAAGATTTAATTGAAGAAGTAGCACGTGTATACGGTTACAACAGTATTCCTAATGTGGCACCAACTGCAAAACTTAAAATGACCACACACGATGAGTCAACTGTTGCACTGAGCCGTTTTCGTAATGCGCTAGTAACCCGTGGTTATCAAGAAGCCATTACTTACAGTTTTGTTGATCCTAAAGCGCAAGCTATTTTACATCCAGAGTGTAACGCATTGGTATTGCCGCACCCAATTTCAATTGAAATGTCAGCGATGCGTGTAAGTTTAATGCCTGGCTTATTAGCATCTGTTGCCTATAACCAAAACCGCCAGCAACCACGCATTCGCTTATTTGAACATGGCCTTAAATTTATCAGCGATGAAAGCGCAGAAAATGGCGTTTACCAAGTGCCGGTTATTGGTGGTGTTATTACCGGGCTTGTGCATGGCGAACATTGGGTTGAAGAAAAACGTAACGTTGATTTTTACGACCTAAAAGGGGATGTTGAAGCATTACTTGCTATTACCAATGATGTTAGCCGCTTTGAAATTAAAGCCGAGCAATCAGATGGCCTTCATCCTGGTCAATCAGCTGTTATTTATGTTGATGGAAAAAAAGTAGGTTTCTTTGGTGCATTACACCCTCAAGCGCAAAAATCGTTAGATATCAATAACGCTACTTTTGTGTTTGAAATTGAAATGTCGGCATTAGAAAAAAGAAATTTACCGCAGGCTGTTGGGGTGTCTAAATTTCCATCAAATCGCCGCGACATCGCTATTTTAGTACAAGACAGCGTTAAAATAGGTGATATTTTAAACGTCATCGGAAAAGTTGGCGGAAATCAATTGGTTGACCTAAACTTATTCGATGTGTATAAGGGCAAAGGTATTGAGCCAAATTATAAGAGTTTGGCGATTGCTCTAACACTGCAAGCGGTTGATAGAACACTCGAAGAGAAAGATATCAATCAGGTAGTTGATAACGTGGTGGCCGCACTGGCCGAAAAGTTTAATGCATCGTTGAGGGACTAGATATGGCGCTTACTAAAGCCGACATAGCTGAACACCTATTTGAAAAGCTCGGGATCAATAAAAAAGATGCCAAAGATTTAGTTGAAGCGTTTTTTGAAGAAATCCGCTCAGCGCTTGAAAAAGGCGAGCAGATTAAGCTCTCTGGATTTGGTAACTTTGATCTTCGAGATAAGAAAGAAAGGCCGGGACGTAATCCGAAAACGGGAGAAGATATCCCAATTTCAGCACGTCGCGTGGTTACCTTTAGACCGGGGCAAAAGTTAAAAACCCGTGTCGAAGTAGGCACTAGCAAAAAATAAACAAAAAGGCAGCGTAAGCTGCCTTTTTTGTATCTGTTTTATTATTTCCGGGGGGAGATAAACGTTCCTTGATCTATTTGCTGCAAAGTCTGCTCGGCTAACCTATCTAAACTCTCTAAATTCTTTCCTTGTGCTATTAACTGCTGCTCAATTAACAGTATATCAATATGTTCAATACCAGAAAACTGAGCTATTTTGGCAAAAATATAAGCATGTTTATATTGTTGATGTTTATAAAACAGGCTGATTAAAGACATATATATTTCAGGGTTCGGTTCATGCTTCGCTTTATTCAGCGCTAGCGTGTTGTATAAAAAATTAATCGCTTTTTCTTCATCAACCTTAATGTAATAAGACGCTAAGTAAAATTGCATCTCAGCACTTTGTTCAACTTCTGCAGTATGTTCTAAAGCGAGCAAACGTGTTAATGCACTTTCGTCATTGTTTCTTGACCAATGATAATAAAGCAAGCCCGGGTGGCTGGTGTGTTTTGTCTGTTGATAAATCCGTGCCATTTCCCTCATGCTCGTTAAGTGGGCATGTCGGCGAGCCGTGGTTTTGCTTTTTAGTTTTATGTGCTGAATGTTGGCTGCCAAAGCAATACATTGATTGTAATGCTCAAACGCTTTAAGTAATTGATATTTGTGTTCATCGGTTGGTTGTAAAGATTCAAGGTGACGAGAAAAAATAGTACGTTCTCGCTGCGCTTTACAGTGACTATCTTGGTTAAGATCATTACATATGGCCGGCGATTGAACGCAAATATCTTCAACGGTTAAAGATTCTTCACAGCCTGTAAGCAAAATTGCAAAGGCGAGGGTTATGCGCTTAAAAGCCATCCGAGTCTCTCAAATTATTAGGGTCTGTTGACCTTTCAAGGTTGAATTTGCAGCAGTCTGTTTGGTATTGAGACAAGGCAGAGCCTATGTGGTGTGGTTATTCCCCATAAATAGGCGATAACGTAGCATCAATGCCAAACAGGCGCTGCCCGAAGGGTTCTGCCTAGGTGCGATTTACTCTTTGTTGCCTACATGGATGTAGGTAAGGGGCGTGAGCAGGACGCGGAAGCTTTGCTCGGTTTTGACTTAGCCCACTAGGTTACAAACCTCGCGCCGCGATTAAATTGTCCCTAGTTTGAACAAATTTTAATCCGCAAAGGTCAACAGACCCTCATATAGTATTATTCTAGCCTAAACTTTAGTCTCTAACAGTAGAGAATAAAATGAGATTAAATTAGAATAGACCTGCCCGAAGGAATGCGTTGCTCTCAAAATTTGATGCATTCTTAGGCTATCCGTTCAAAATTGTTTAATTAGGTAAAAAAAATGACCTCATCTCACGAGTTAGAATACACAAGTAGCTGGCAAGAACGTCAAGATTACGCAGAAAGCATGCAGCCTATTATTGGTAAATTGTACCGTAATCGTGGTATCGAAATCGCTGTTTACGGCCGTCCATTAGTAAATTCAAGCACTATTGATATTATCAAGTCTCACAAATCAGTAGCTCAATTTGAAGGGACTAAACTGCGCCTACGTGAAAGCTTCCCATTCTTAGAAGCTATCAGCAAAATGGAATTAAATTCTGCCCGTATCGATATTGGTAAATTAGCATACAGCTATTTATACACAGATGCAGCGAATGGTCGTTCAGTAGAAGAGTTTGTTAAAGATGAACTTGCTGAAATTGTTGACTCTAAACCAAAAGCACCACGTGACGTTGTACTTTACGGTTTTGGTCGTATCGGTCGCTTATTAGCGCGTTTATTAATTGAAAAATCAGGCCCGTATGCCGATTTAAACCTTCGCGCTATTGTTGTGCGTGGCGGTAAAGATGGCGATTTAGAGAAACGTGCAAGCTTATTACGTCGTGACTCTATCCATGGTCCATTTAATGGTTCTATCACTATCGATAAAGAGCGTAATGCAATTAAAGCGAACGGTAGCTACATTCAAGTTATCTACGCTAACTCGCCAAGTGAAGTTGATTACAGCGCCTACGGCATCGAAAACGCATTAGTCGTTGATAACACAGGTATCTGGAAAGATGAAGCCGGCCTTGGTCAGCATTTAGAATCTAAAGGGGCTGCAAAAGTATTATTAACAGCGCCTGCTAAAGGTAATATTAAAAATATCGTTTACGGTGTAAACAACCAAGATATTTTACCGGAAGACAAAATTGTCTGTGCAGCAAGCTGTACAACCAATGCGATTACGCCAACACTTAAAGCATTAAACGATCAGTTTGGTATTAAGAATGGCCATGTTGAAACGGTTCACTCGTACACTAATGACCAAAACTTAATTGATAACTACCACAAAGCGGAACGTCGTGGTCGTGCTGCGGCGCTAAACATGGTTATCACTGAAACAGGTGCTGCGAAAGCGGTTTCTAAAGCATTACCAGAGCTTGAAGGTAAACTAACAGGTAACGCAATCCGTGTACCTACACCAAACGTATCGTTAGCTATCTTAAACTTGAACCTTGAAAAGAGTACAACGGTTGAAGAGCTTAATGCGTTTTTACGTGAAACAGCACTTCACTCAGACCTACGTGATCAAATTGATTACACAGCATCAACTGAAATCGTCTCTACCGATTTAGTGGGTAGCCGTTACGCAGGTGTTGTTGATTCTCAAGCAACGATTGTTGATGATAACCGCGTAGTACTTTACGTATGGTACGACAATGAGTTTGGTTATAGCTGTCAGGTAGTTCGCTGTATGCGCGACATGGCAGAAGTCTCATTCCCAAGTTTACCTCGATAAACACATGAGCTATTAAGAAAAGCCAGCACTTGCTGGCTTTTTTAGGTCTGAAGATTTTTAAAGTGAAGCGGTTATGGTACGCTTTATTAAATTGGGTACGCGTTTATACACTTTTAAAGTGCAGTGACACGTATTTACCTCTTGGCTAAATGCCTTAGCCAAAGACACACAGTTAACTAATAGGTTTGTTGTAATGAAAATCAGTAGCAATTTCGACAGTGGTAATATTAAAGTTATTGAAGCCACCGATCCGTTAAATATTCAGCTAGAAATTAATAAAGATCATCAGTCTGAGTTTTATCAGTGGTTTCACTTTCGTCTTGAGACAACGCCTTATCAACTTCATCAGTTAAATATTAATAATCTTGATAAGTCTGCATACCCTGATGGTTGGGTAGACTACCAAGCTGTCGCTTCATACGACCGTCAAACATGGTTCCGTGTACCGTCTTCGTATGAAAATGGCACATTAACATTTGAGCTTGAGCCTGAGTGCAGCAGCGTTTACTTCGCCTACTTTGCTCCTTACAGCTACGATCGTCATTTAGACTTATTAGCATGGGCGCAAAGCCAAGAAATTTGCCAACTAGAAACACTAGGCCAAACACTTGATGGGCGTGACATGAGCGTGCTTAAAATTGGTCAGCCAAGCGCCGATAAAAAAGTAATTTGGATCACTGCTCGTCAACACCCAGGTGAAACAATGGCAGAGTGGTTTGTAGAAGGCTTAGTACACAAGCTACTTGATGATGAAGACCCTCATGCAGCAGCCTTACTATCAAAAGCGGTATTTTATATCGTGCCAAACATGAATCCAGATGGCAGTGCACGCGGTCACCTACGCACTAACGCTAAAGGGGTTAACTTAAACCGTGAATGGCAAACACCCAGCATGGAAAACAGCCCAGAAGTTTACTTAGTACTTAATAAAATGCGCGAAGCCGGCTTAGACATGCACCTAGACATTCATGGTGATGAAGCCATTCCATATAATTTTGTTGCCGGTAGCGAAGGCATACCAAGCTATGATGCACGCCTAAAAGGCCTAGAAGATAGCTTTAAGGCCGCGCTTTTAACTATTACTCCAGAGTTTCAAGATACGCATGGCTACGATAAAGACGAACCAGGTCAAGCTAACCTAACAGTAGGTTCATCAGCGACAGCAGAAGAATTTAAAGCACTTACTTACACAGTAGAAATGCCATTTAAAGATAATAATGACTTACCCGATCCAGATTATGGTTGGTCAGATCGTCGTTCATATCAATTTGGTCAAGATACTTTAGCAGCCATTGTTAATGTTGTAGACAACTTAAGATAAAACGTTAGTTTCAAAGGGTATCAATAAATATTGATACCCTTTTTACTTTTAGCTAAACCAACCGTATCAAAAAATAAGAATCATTTACCCACCACAGCACTAAAACGTTTCAATACACCTTCTCGACAGATTTAATACCATATAGTCTAAATCAATTTGCACTTAGTTAAACGTTGCTCTGGAAGACTTAATATAAATAAACAATAAGTTGTTTTGAAAATTAACTGTTAACAAGGTTGGGCACTTAAGTTAATATCGATTGAACAATAAGAAAAACGGAAAAGATTAACCCCTTATTTCGTAAAGCTTATGACAGGTATTCTGAGTAGCAGAGTATGGTAATTAATAATAATAAATATAACTGTGAGGATGTTCATGGAAGCTTTTGTAAGCGCCGTTAATGATGTTGTTTGGAGTGATGCACTCATCTATTTATGCCTAGGCGCAGGTTTATTTTACTCCGTACTAACTCGATTTGCTCAAGTTAGACATTTTAAAGAAATGTGTAAGCTATTATTTAGCCCTAACACCTCAGAAAAAGGAATTTCATCTTTTCAAGCTCTTGCTGTTTCATTATCTGGCCGAGTAGGGGTTGGTAATATTGCCGGTGTGGCAGCCGCAATTGGTTTTGGAGGCCCTGGCGCTATTTTCTGGATGTGGGTTGTTGCTTTTTTAGGTGCAAGTACTGCATACGCGGAGTCAACATTAGGTCAAATTTATAAGTTAGAAGAAGACGGCCAATACCGCGGTGGTCCAGCGTATTATTTTGATCGTTGTTTAGGGCAAAAGTGGCTGGCTGTATTATTTGCTGTGTCGGCAATTATAGCGTGTGGGGTTTTCCTGCCGGGCGTGCAAGCAAATGCTGTGGGCAACGCATTCACTCAAGTATTTGGCGATGGCACTATGGTGTCTACAAGTTTTGGTGACGTAGGTAGTTTTAAACTGGTTGCGTTGGCCATTATTCTAATCGTTTTAGCGTTTATTATCTTTGGTGGTATAAAGCGCATTGCTAATTTTACGCAAATTGTAGTGCCATTTATGGCGCTTGGTTACATCGTATTGGCCTTAATTATCGTATTTTTAAATATAGACAAAGTCCCGGGTATTTTCTCGCTCATTATTGGTGATGCATTTACAGCCCAAGCAGGTTTTGGTGCTGCAATTGGCTGGGGTGTTAAGCGTGGTATCTATTCTAATGAAGCCGGCCAAGGTACAGGTCCTCATGCTGCGGCTGCGGCAGAAGTTGATCACCCTGCACAGCAAGGTTTAGTGCAAGCTTTTTCTGTTTATGTTGATACACTTTTTGTATGTACAGCAACGGCATTAATGATTTTAATGACGCAGCAATACAATGTAGTCGGTACTTTGCCAGAAGGGCAATTCATTATACAAAATGTGGATGCGGCAACTGAAGTGGGATCAGCAGCATTCACCCAAATGGCGTTGTTTAGTGTATTTGGTAGCTTTGGAGAAGCGTTTGTAGGTATCGCTTTATTCTTCTTTGCTTTTACCACCATACTGGCTTATTACTTCATTGCTGAGACAAATATCGCGTACTTAAATCGCTACTTTAAAGGAAGTATTCCGCTTGTAGTGGTAAAACTTATGATTATGTTTATGGTAGCCTACGGCATGGTTAACAGTTCCGGTTATATTTGGACTATTGGCGACATAGGCGTTGGCTTAATGGCGTGGATCAACATATTGGGTATATTAGCCATTTTCTTTGTCGCTAAACCGGCCTTAACATGTTTGAGTGATTATGAAGACCAGAAGAAAAAAGGTGGCCAAATCACATTTGATCCCGTTAAGTTAGGGATTAAAAACGCCACCTTCTGGGAAAAACGTCTTGAAAAGCAATCTAAAGACGCTGAATAAACAGATCCCAATAACCTAATATCATCTATTGGGTTAAATTCAAAAAAGACAAAGAGCAATAAAACAAGTACAATGAAAAGCGCCGAAAGGCGCTTTTTTTATGCGTAGTATGGAGAGAGATGTATGGCGATTATTCGTTGCCCCAAATGTGCAAAATCAATTTCAGATAAACATTCGCAGTGTCCACATTGCCAAAGTAACGTTGCTGAATTAAATGCCGAGCAAGTTCAACAACTTCAACGTGAGCAGCGAATTAAAAAGCAGCAAATGTTTATGAACCACTCCTTTTTAGCGCTGATCTTATTTTTAGGTGGCTTCTTTTGTTTGTACTTCCTACAACCTCAAGAAAAAACACTTCAGTGGTATGCGTATACCTCGGCCATTGGCATTGGCTGTATTTGGTACCTTATTAACCGTATTATTTTAGTGACTCTGAAAAAGAAAAAATGACATGAATATTGACAACCTAGTACAGAATATTACTCCAGAATTATTTGAGCGCCTACAGTATGGCGCGGCAACGGGAAAGTGGCCAGATGGCACGCCTTTATCAGATGAGCAAAAGCAACAAACAGTGCAACTAGTGATGTTGTACCAAGCAAAAGTAGCACAATCAAACGAGCAGTTTACCATTGGTGCAAATGGAGAAATGATCCAAAAAACCAAAGCGCAACTACAAAAAGAATTCAAATCAGATAACGAAATAGCTAGGTTCAGTGAAAATGATCTTTAAACACCTTTTTACACCAAAATGGAAACACCCAAAGCAACAAGTTCGTTTAGATGCGATTGAAAAACTTGATGTGGCACGTGACGTAACAATTTTAAGCACCTTAGCCCTTGAAGACTCATCGGCTGAAATTCGTCGTAAAGCACTGCAAAAAGTAAACGACTTACCACTGTGGTGGAAAGCTTACAAACAAGATCAGGCATTGAAAGATGTTGCTGAACAACAAATCTCATCGGCTGTATTAAACAGTGAAAGTAGCTTGTCGGCGCAGATTAAAAATGAGTACATTGAACGCTTTGCACCGGTTAAAACCCTTGAAAAACTAGCATTTGCTGAAAAAGAACTGCAAGTGAGAGTTAAGCTATTAAAACGCCTAGCTAACCCTAAACTGATTGAAAAAGCCTTTAAAGAAGCAAACGAAGAGCTGCAAAAACAGTTAGTTGATTTAGTCATTACTCAGCAGTTAACTAAAGCACTGTTAAAGCATGCTCAAGGTGAAGCCAAAGTTGCGCTAGAAAGTCATCTTGAAAACGAGCGTTTAGCGCTTGAAATGCCATCGCAAGTTGAAAACGCAACCCGTGTTATTTTAGCCAAGCTTAATGCATTGCGTGATAAAAATGACTACGCCATTGTTGACCCACAAGCTGCAGAACTCATGGCGCAGTGGCAAGCTCTTGAATTAAAATGGCTAAGTGAAGAACATGTAAAAACCCTTGATGCTAAATATATATCAATTACCGATAAGCTTGATGCTCACATTGCCACATTAAAAGCGCAACATGAAATAGAGCAGCAACGTTTAGCGCAGCAACAGCGCCAAGTGTTAGCGTTAGCTACGTTAGAAGCATTAAGTGAAGAAATTGAAAATGCATTGCAACTTGGATTAGAAACCCCAGAGCAAATTCAGCAAGATTGGCTTATTGCAAAAGTAGCACAAGCAAAAGACACACTAGATAAAACGCAATTGATGGCTGATCAGCAATCAAAACAAGTGATTAATAAGCTTGAGCAACTATTTTTACAAGTAGCCAAGTTACCTGAGCTAACTACGGCGATTAAAGAATATAAAATTGCTTACAGTGCGCTGTGCGAAATAAAACCCGCCGAGCAGCTCAGTGATTACGATCAACAACTAAGTGCCTTTAATCACACATTTAAAGAGGCACGCAGCCATTTAGATGTACTTAGCACTGATTTACAAGCGTCATTTAAAACCCAACTTAATGCGCATAAAAAGCAATTTTTAGCTGCAATGAGCGAACTCACTAAGCCGCTTGAAAAAACGCAAAGCCAAGCTAAACGCAAGGCACGTGATGTAAAACGTTTAATTGAAGAAGGGCGCTTTAACGTTGCATTTGGTGTATTTAAAGGCTTCGAAGAGTTATTTAATGCCCTAACTGAGAAATACCAACAGCCGCTGGTTAACTTAAAAGCAGACCTAGAAGCGCAATTAGCCGATGCTAAAGATTGGCAAAAATATGCGGCCGCACCAAAACGTGCAGCACTTTTAGAAGAAGTAACAGTGTTAGTTGATGAGCCGTGTAACGATCCACAACAGCGCGCTGATCAAGTTAAAGTACTTCGCAAGCGTTGGAACGAGCTAGGACGCCTTGATACAGAGCAAGAGAAACAACAGGGCAACGAGTTTGATGAAAAAATTGAGCTTTTATTTGCCCCTTGTCGCAGCTACTTCGCTGAGCAAGAAGTGCAACGTGAAGCAGCAAAAGCAGAGCGCGAGCAATTGATTGCTGATATGCATGCACTGCATTTACAAGCAACTGATACGGCTGATTTAGATTGGAAACAACTAGAAAGCAACTATAACCGTTTGCAAAAAGCATGGCGAAGTGTGGGTAAAGTTGATCCGAAAACATACCGCGTGTTGAACGAGCGTTATAAGGCAGAGCAGCAACAGGTTGTAGCGTCACTTAACGCGTTTCATAAAGGCAATGCCGCACTTAAAAATGAGCTCGTTGAGCAAGCACAGCAATTATCACAAAGCGATAATTTAGCAGACGCTTGCCAACAGCTAAAGCAGTTACAGCAACAGTGGCAAACCATAGGGTTTGCAGGCTTAAAAGCTGAAAACGCATTGTGGCAAAAATTCCGTCAGTTTAATGATGCAACTTTCACTAAACGAAGCGAAGAGTTTGAACAGCAAAAGCGCGAACAAAGCGAGTCAGATAAGCTGGCAACAACTGAGCTGAATGAGCTTGAAGCAGCATTAAATAGTGTAGAAGGTAAAGCCCAATTACTTGACTTGCAAACCAAAGTTAAAGGGTATACACAGTTTAAATCGTTAACCCCTAAAGTGTCTGCTTTGTTATCAGCCATAGATGAAAAACTGACAGGCTTAGCGGCTAAAAATGAGCAAGCTAATTTAGATGCTTTATTTGTTGCACTTGAGAACAACGAGCCAGTCCCGAGTCAATTTAATGGTGCAGTTAAAACAGCATTGAGCTGTGAGCAGCTGTTAACGCGTATGGAAATACTTGCGAGCGTAAGTTCGCAAAACTCATCGCAAAGAATGGTAGAGCAAGTAGCCATGCTTGATGATAAGCACCGTGGCGAACACGCTGATTTAAATTATTATTTAAAGCAGTTATTAGCACTCAGCGAGGGTTCAGTCACAGCTGACACACTAGCAAGGTTAAAAGTTATTTTTGCTGTAAACTAGGGTCTGTTTACCTTTCAAGGTTAAATTTGCAGCAGTCTGTTTGGTATTTAGGCAAGGTAGAGCCTATGTAGTGTGGTTATTCCCCATTAATAGGCGATAACGCAGCATCAATGCCAAACAGGCGCTGCCCGAAGGGTTCTGCCTAGGGACGATTTACTCTTTGTTGCTCGGTTTTTACTTAGCCCACTAGGTTACAAACCTCGCGCCGCGATTAAACCGCCCCTAGTTTGAACAAATTTTAATCCGCAAAGATCAACAGACCCTAAGCGCAATCGCTCTTATCAACTAAAATGAAAAAGCCGCTATTAAAGCGGCTTTTTATTATGGTTACTTACTGCCTATACGATTAACCAATAGGGTTTTGCATGAAAATTTTTGTTTTTATTTCACTACTATTTTTAACTGCCTGTAACAGTACGCAGGGTATTTCGGTTTATTCATTTACAAATTCAGAGGTTGAGTCGTTACTAAATAAAGAGTTACCTAAATTAAGTGAAAAAGTTAGCCTGATGGGCTTACCTGTGCAGTTTGATGTGAATGATTTAAGCGTTAATATTGGCCCAGATAATAGTGATTATGTTTTATTAGGTGCAGATTCTAGCGCCGAGATTAATGCTTTTGCATTAAAGTACCCAGTGCGCTTAAAGCTGCAAATACAGGGCACTCCTTTTTATGACAGCGAGAAAAAAGCGGTATTTTTACGTAATGTTAAGTTACTCGACTCAAGCATTGATGCCGGTGGCTTTAAAGGTAATTTAGAAGTGCTGGATAACGAGGCCATGGATGTAATGAATGCTTTTTTAGCCGTTAACCCCGTTTATAAGTTAAATATGAACGATCCTAAAATGGCATTATTAAGTAATTTACCTTTAGATTTAAAAGTAGTAGAAGGCGCTATTAAGCTAGTCCCTCGGTTATAATTTAGATCCAATAGGCGTAATAAAACGTATTAGTTGACCTTATTATTAATAGATTAGGTTAATTATGGCTAATGAGCGATCCGTTCCCACATCTCGACTTTCACGTTTTGCAAAGTTAGGCTCATTAGCCACTGGCGTCGCCACGAATATGTTAGTGGGCGGGGCTAAAAGTGCGCTTTCTGGTAAAGGCTGGGATAATAAAAGCTTATTGCTTCAGCCTAAAAATATTGAAAACCTAGCCACTCAACTCTCACACCTGCGCGGTGCGGCAATGAAGCTTGGGCAGCTGCTTTCAATGGATGCTGGCGACTTACTAACCCCCGAACTTGCTCAATTGCTGTCTTTATTGCGCTCAGATGCCAACCCGATGCCACACAAACAACTGGTTAGTGTTTTAAAAGAGCAGTGGGGAGAGGATTGGTTATCGCGTTTTTCTCATATTGAGCTCAGGCCGTTTGCGGCGGCGTCCATTGGCCAGGTTCATTTAGCTTATAAAGAAAATGGCGCGCAACTGGCAGTTAAAATTCAATACCCTGGAATCGCAAAAAGTGTAGTGAGTGACGTAGATAACGTGATCACTTTACTTACCTTATCGCGGTTATTACCTAAAGAGCTGGATATTAAACCCTTAGTGGCAGAAGCCAAGGCACAGCTATTAGCAGAGGCCGACTACACTCGAGAAGCTGAGTATTTAGCACGTTACAAAAACCTGTTAGCAGATAACGCGCATTTCAAAGTCCCTAGCGTGTATCCTCAGCACAGTACTGCGCAAGTGCTAACCATGGAGTATGTAGATGCCAAGCCTATAGAGGGCATTACATATTTACCACAATCAGAGCGAAGCCGAGTTGCTGAACAACTGATTGATTTATTTTTTAAAGAAATGTTTGTCTTTAATTTAATCCAAACCGACCCTAACTTTGCAAATTTTCATTACCAACCTGAATCACAAAAAATAGTATTATTTGACTTTGGTGCCACACGAGAAATTACCCCAGCACTAAGTAATGCCTATCTAGCTTTATTTAAAGCTGGTAGTAATAACGATCGTGAAGGGGTGCTCAATGCCGCCACCGATATTGGCTATTTTAAAGATTCCCTCAAAGACAATTACAAAGAAAAAGTGATTGATTTATTTTTAATGGCCTGCGAGCCACTGCGCTATAACGGCGAGTTTGATTTTAAAAATAGCGCGCTTGCTAGCAATATTAAAGATGCAGGCTTGCAGTTAAGCGCACAGTCGCAGCAATGGCATACGCCTCCTGTTGATGCGTTGTTTATTCACCGTAAGCTAGCGGGCTTGTATTTAATCGCAGCACGGTTAGAAGCAAAAATAGATATTAAGGCATTATTTAGCCATTACTAGGTGCTAAAGCAAGAGAGAATTGGCATAATACTCGCGATATTTCGCGAGGTCTGCAATGATAAAAAACTTTTTAAACGATCCTACTTTATTACTTAATGCGGTAGGTGAGGGCATATATGGATTTGATTTATCTGGTAATGCGGTGTTTGTAAATCCAGCCGCAGAGCGAATGACGGGTTGGACGGCCGATGAATTATTAGGAAAAAAAATACATCAATATCATCATCACAGTCATGCCGATGAATGCCAAATTTACTGCACCATGTTTGATGGCAAACGCCGCGAGGTTAAAAACGAAGTATTTTGGCGTAAAGATGGCAGCGCCTTTGCTGTTGAATATACCTCCACGCCTGTTTATAAAAATAGCCAGCTTATTGGTGCCGTGGCTGTTTTTCGCGATATATCAGCGCAGCAGCGAACCCAAACCGCGCTCCAAGATGCTTTAGCGCAAGTAAAGCATTTAAGCGAGCAGCTCAAAGATGAAAACGACTACCTTACTGCCGAGCTAAATCAGGATTGGCAAGACTCAGGGCTTGTAGGGCGAAGTGATGTATTTCAACGTATGTTGCAGCAAATACAGTTAGTGAGCGAAACCGACAGTACGGTGTTGATACTTGGCGAAAACGGTACTGGCAAAGAGCTGGTGGCGCGTAACTTACATAGATTAAGCAAGCGCAATGAGCAGGCGTTTATAAAAGTTAATTGTGCGGCGTTTACCCCTAGCTTATTAGAATCAGAGTTGTTTGGACACGAACGAGGCTCGTTTACCGGCGCAAATGAGCGACGTAAAGGGCGTTTTGAACTTGCTGATAAGGGCACTCTATTTTTAGATGAAGTGGCAGAGCTGCCGTTAGAGTCACAAAGTAAATTATTACGAGTATTACAAGAGCGCGAATTTGAGCGAGTAGGGGGCAGCCAAACCCTAAAAGTCGATATTCGTATCATTGCTGCAACCAATCGTAACTTGTGGGAAATGGTACAAGCAGGGCTGTTTAGAATGGACTTATATTACCGTTTGAACGTGTTTCCTATCAAAGTGCCAGCACTAAAAGAGCGAAAAGAAGATATACCTTTTTTATGTCAAAACTTAATTGTTCAAATAAACAAGCGGCTAGGTAAGCAATTACAGGGGTTAAGTAACAAAGCTATCAGGCAACTACAGGCCTATGACTGGCCAGGCAATATCAGAGAGCTGCAAAACGTGTTAGAGAGAGAAGCTATTTTATCTACACAGCCCACACTGCAGTTAAGTCAGCCGCTAAAAGCCGGTGATGCGAATGCTGTTAACCCAACGCTTACACTGGATGAGGCGCAAAGGCAGCATATTATCTCCGTACTGATGTTATGTAACTGGAAAATTGCAGGCGAACAAGGCGCGGCAAATAAGTTGGGCTTACCTGAGAGTACGCTTCGCTCAAAAATGCGAAAATTAGCAGTGCATCGTACTCGTTAACTCGCGATATATCGTGCATGTCGTTAAATGTCGCGAATTTTCGCTTGGGTAGTATATGTAAAATCAATTAATATCAATAAGTTAAATTAACTTTCACTGTGGTCTGAAAGTTGCAAAATCGTACTTAATACCCGTCACTATTAAGTAAGTAACATGAAGTTTGATATTAAAGAAGAAGACATGATCATTAAGCCCTACAAAGAAGAAGGGCCGATTTATATACGCGAGCAAAAAGGGTTTTTTCAGCGTATACGCCGTAATTTAGGTTGGCTGCTAATGCTCAGCTTTATCGCCATTCCTTGGATTCAATATAACGGTCAGCAAGCGGTTTTATTGGATGTGGCCACCCAAAAGTTTACTATTTTTGGCCTAACCTTATTACCTCAAGACTTTATGATTCTCGCCATGCTATTTATGGTGGGGGCGTTTGCCTTATTTTTTGTGACCAATTGGCTTGGCCGTGTGTGGTGCGGCTATACTTGCCCGCAAACAATTTGGATGTTGATGTTCTCTTGGGTGGAACAACGTATTGAGGGAACGCGTAACCAGCGTATTAAGCTTGATAAAAGCCCATGGGATATTACCAAGTGGCGTAAAAAAATCACTAAGCACAGTGCATGGCTGGTTATTTCACTCTTAACTGCCACTTCTTTTTTAGCGTATTTTATTCCAGCTAAAACCTTATACTTAGAAATGGTTAATTTTGAATGGTCTGGAATTACCAGTTTTTGGGTGTTTTTATTTGCGTTTTGTACCTATGGCAACGCAGGTTTCTTACGAGAAAAAATGTGCACAGTGGCGTGTCCGTATTCGCGCTTTCAATCGGTAATGTTTGATAAAGACACGCTGGTGGTAACCTACGATAGCGAACGAGGTGAAAACCGCGGCCCACGTAAACGCAAAGCCGATCCTAAAGCGCTTAATTTAGGTGACTGTGTAGACTGTAACTTATGTGTTGAAGTATGTCCTGCTGGGATTGATATTCGCAATGGACTGCAATATGAATGTATTAACTGTGGCTTATGTATTGATGCCTGTGACGATACCATGGATAAGTTTGGCTACGGAAAAGGCTTAATTAAATACGCCAGTGAAAAGCAAATGGCGGGGCAAAAAACTAATCCATTTAGGCTCAAGTTAGTGGGCTATGGCGCTTTAACTGCGCTGTTAATTATTTCTATGTTTGCTTGGATGCTACAACGTACGCCTATCGAAGCCTCTGTCCTTAGAGACAGAAATGCACTGTATCGGGTAAATTATGAAGGGTTAGTCGAAAACCCTTATACACTCACCATCATTAACAAAACGCAGCAACCTCTGCATTATTCTATTTCAATTAGTGGGTTAGAAGGTGCGAGCTTGCAAAGTCCTAACGCTGTGTTGGTAGAGCCAGGGTTGATGAAAAGTGTTCCTGTAACGGTTACTGCCGATGGATATGATATACCCACGAAGGTGAGTAAGCTGCAGTTTAAAATTACCGCACAAGAGGACAATAGCATTTCAATTACTAAAGAGAGTCAGTTTTATAAAAACTAGCCCATTCGGTTTTTCGTTGACTATACCTCGGTCGTGTAATTAATTTACTCGGCTGAGGTAAGCTGACTTTTTATAAATGCCTTAGCGCTTGGCAAGTCATCAAATAAGCAATCTTGTAAATGAGCGTCACGTCCTGAGCTGTGCATAATACGTTGTAGTTGCCTTATGGCTATGGGAGAGGTGAGTATAAAGGCACTCATTATGCAATTATTTATCCCCATTGTTTGGCTAACATCGATCATATTTTTTTCAGCGTCAGGGGTGGCGGCCACAACGTCGGGCGAGTGGCTAATATAGCCCCAAGGTTGATGTTTAAACGTTGCTATGGTGTCTAACAGAGCGGCTTTAAAGTGATTTAATAACTCAGGGTTTAAGTTGCCTTTAAATTGCGCAATAACAATATTACCCTCAACATAAAAACTGTAACTGCCGTAATTATTTTTAAATTCCAATAACCGCTCCTTTGTCTGCACCTTACTATGTGCTGATGGATACCATAACTATTACTTATTAATAATGTAGTCCAACGCACCCGAAATTGCCGCAACTTGCGCTAATATGCACTCTTCAGGGTTGGCCGTTGCACTATCTGGGTAAACTTCCGTGGTTGTAACGTAGGTCGCATCAGATAACCCCATGCATAAACCTAACTCTTTTGCTGCATAGTTTATTACCCCAAATTGTTCTTGAGGTACACCAATTAATTGTTTATTTTCATCGCTTGGAGCGATGTGTGTGACCTTTTCAACACATTCAATAATAGCTTTTTGAAAAGCAGGCTCTGGTTTGTTGCTGTCAGCGACTAAATAAAAACCGTCTGGAATATTCCAATTAGTATTTACTTTACCTTCGCGCGCTGCAAGTGCAGGGCGAAATTCACTGTTATCTGAATCAGTGGTTTCATGTAAATCGATATGCGCGATTAAATCAGTATTTAAAGATTGCACATAATTCATTACCAATGCAGATTCTTGCGCAGGGCTGCCTTCATAAAAAGAACGGTTTGGATCAATTGCCTCTGGGTTCCAGCGGTTTATTGTTTCATAACCCCATGGGCTAATGCAGGGAGTAATCACCAGATTAAATTTCTCTGCGTATTGAGTTGCCAATGTTTTTGCAAACCTTAATGCACCATGTACTCCGCTGGTTTCGTAGCCGTGTACGCCGCCAGTGATTAGCACTGTGTGTTTATTTTTATCAAAGTGTTGGGTTTTTAATGCAAACAAAGGGTAACTGTTTTGAGCATAATTAAGTTCACCATATTGCTCTACAATAAGCGTATCTTTTAGCTCATTAATCAGCGTTAATACTTCATCGTTATAGCTACGTTTAATTTTCTGGGCTTCAAGCCATTGGAGTTTATGATTGTTATTCCACTTTTCACCAGGGTTGCCAATAGGGTAGGTACTGTTATTCATATTAAACCTTTACGTTGAATTATCTCTGCGGGCTATAGAGCACATAGACCATAATGACGAAAATAAAGCGTTAGCTTAACGCTGACTAAAATAGCGCGCAAGTATATGCGATAGTCACTGCATTAGTTAATGGCTGAGCTTGAATGCGGATAGTGCCTTTGTTGCATAAAGTCTTCTAAAAACCATGCAGCAAATTCATGTCGGCCTTCTACATCGGCTTTACTGTAAATATCGGACGCTTGTTGACGAACGGTTTTTTCTTTTGTGTTTCTTAGTGCGCTTATTTCTTTAAAGCTTAAGCCTTTAAGTAACAACATCGCGACTTCTTGCTCACTGCGGGTCAATGTCCACTGTGAAAATTGGGTTTGAATAACACCACTGTATTCATGACGCGCATCCATCATTGCCTGTGATATGTTTTTAAGTTCTTTTTTTGAATGCACTAATTCTTGTTTCAGCGCATTAATATTGGCAGTACGCGCACGAATATCGCTAATTAAGTAAATAGCACAGGCTGCAGAAATGACAACGATTAAGCCCTCAGAAAAAATATGCCACTGCGGCACGCCTAAATGTATATCCGTTAGTACATCAAAAAAGTTTAGCACCATTATTATTAACAAGGTGGCTGCTATTAACTTGTCTCTCATTAAAACCTCTATTATCAATGCTTTATAAATACAATGGACAAATGTACCATAGCGTAATTTTCGCTATTTTTGGGTACGTTAAGGCGTTTGCCTGATGATTTAACCGTCTAAAAAAGTCATGGTTGATTCTATAAAATTAATCAAATGTGAACAAACTAAATGCTGTTAAATTTTACAAAAAAAATGCGTCATTTTTTGCGTATTCAATATACGTTATTTTTCTTCTTTACGGTGACTTTATTAACATTTAATCCTGTGTTTGCTTCGCAAAATTTAGCACCTGTAGGGCTTTCGTCACTCAGTGGTTTTGATGTTGAATTTGCGCCGATTCAAAAAACAGAGTTTATTAACGGGCAAAGTTTAATTGGTGAAGTTAATTTCAAACCTGGGGTCAATTATACGGTGCTGTTTGCGTTTGATGTACAGCAGGTTCGTTACTTATACCCTAACGGCCGCATGGTTGAAAAGGGCGCCACGATTGCAAGCGTTGAGGGCAGTGATGTACACCATTTTTTAGATGCCTATCAATCAGCAAAAGACATGCTCGCTATTGCTAAAAGCCATTACGACATAAATCAACAACACTTAAAAAACAAAATAATAAGAAGTTCTGAATGGGTTGAAATCACAAAAAGCTACTTTGAAGCCAAGCTAAATTTTGAACATATGCAACATCAAATGGCATTTTTAAACATTGATGATAATGAAAACGTGACCTTAGTGAGTCCAAAAACAGGCATTTTAAAACTCACTAATGAGTCGGGAAACCGTGTGATGGGTGACACCGCGTTTGATATTATCGATGCAAGTAGTATTCGCGTTAAGATTAAAGTTCCTCTTAGTTTTACCAACACGTTAGCGCATTTCAAGCTGTCACAAAGTTGCAGCTTAAATATTGAAAGCTATGACAGTATTGCAGATAAATACCATCAAATAGTGTGGGCGTCGCCAAGCTCAAATGAGTGCCAGCTTAGACTGGGGCAAACTATCAAAGTCACACCGGTAAATAAATTAACGGGCTTTAAAATAGCAAAGTCAGCGGTGTTTGAATTTGAAGATGTTAATTACATTGCTTTAAAGTCTGGCGATAACCTTGAGTTACTTCCGATTGAGCTCAAAGGTACACAAGGCAAAGACTATGTATTTACTGCTAACAAAAACCTAGATGATCAGCAGGTACTAATAAGCTCGGTAAGTGCGCTACAAGGTATGTTGCTTCACTTAGGGAGAGAGTAAATGTTAAACCTGCTTATTAAGTTTTCACTTACTCAGCGTTTGTTTGTGAGTATTTTTGTTATTGTTGCTATGGCCATTGGTGCTAAATCTTGGTTAAGTATTCCGGTGGATGCTTTTCCAGAAATATCGCCCACCCAAGTTAAAATAGTGTACAAATTACCCGGCATGAACGCCCTTGAAATAGAATCGCAAGTAACACGGGTGATTGAAACCGAATTACTGGGTATTCCGTCACAGCAAATGCTGCGCTCTACCACTAAGTATTCTATTACCGATATTACCATTGACTTTGAAGAGGGCACCGACATTTATTGGGCCCGTCAGCAAGTTAATGAGCGTTTATTAAATATTTTACCCACCTTGCCCAGTAATATTAGTGGCGGCATGGCGCCAATGAGCACGCCTTTGAGCGAGGTGTTCATGTTTACTATAGAAAGTACTCACTTATCGCTGATTGAAAAAAGAGAGCTTTTAGATTGGCAAATTCGTCCATTACTGCGCACTTTAACCGGCGTTGCAGATGTAAATAGCCTTGGCGGCTTTTCAAAAACCTATGAAATACTTCCCAATACTTTATTGATGCAACAGCATCAAGTCAGCTTTGATGAAATGAAGTTGGCAATCACGCAAACGAATCAAAACGGTGGCATAGGGCGCTTAGAAAAAGGCAACGACACCTTAATTCTGCGCACTGAGGGCAAATACACCGATATAACCGCCATTGAAAATACCGTGATTAAGTCCACTCAAAATAAGGTTATTCGGTTAAGTGATATTGCCACGGTACATGTTGGCAGTTTAACCCGTTATGGCGCAGTCACTAAAAACAGTGAAGAGGCGGTACAAGGGCTTATAATTGCGCTTAAAAATAGTAATACAGCGCAAGTTGTTGCAGATGTAAAAGATAAACTTCGCACCATTGAAGCGTCATTACCGCAAGGCACAAAAATTAATGTGTTTTACGACCGCTCTAACTTAATAAATACCGCAATTAGCACCATTACCAGCGCACTAGGCCAAGCAATTATTCTAGTAATAGTGTTACTTGCCTTGTTTTTAGGTGATATTCGCTCTTCATTGGTGGTGTCTTTGTCTTTACCTATGTCGGCATTGCTGACGTTTATAATGATGAAGCAGTTTGATTTATCGGCTAATTTAATGAGTTTAGGCGGCTTAGTGATTGCCATTGGTATGCTGGTGGACTCATCGGTAGTTATTGTTGAAAACATAGTGAATCGGTTGGCTAACAATCAGCACCTCCCTCGGCTGCATGTTATTTATCGCGCCTGTAAAGAAGTCGCGGCGCCAGTGTTCTCAGGCACAATTATTATTATTATCGTGTTTTCACCGCTATTAATGTTAACAGGGTTAGAGGGCAAGTTATTTACCCCAGTGGCGCTCACTATCGTGTTTGCCATGCTAAGTGCGCTGTTGTTGTCGTTAACGGTTATTCCAATTTTAGCCTCATTGTTATTAAAAAATGAACCCGTAACCCAGCCTAAAATGGTCACGCTATTACAAGGTTTTTATACTAAAACACTTGCCCAAGCAATTAAAAAGCCGGTGGCTATTAGTGTTATATCAGTTGCTGTTTTAGTGCTCAGTGGGGTGTTATTTCAGGGACTTGGTAAAAGCTTTATGCCCGTTTTAGATGAAGGCGACATTATTGTGCAACTGGAAAAATCGCCGAGTATTTCCTTGCAAGCCTCGCTGGATATAGATAAACAAATTGAAGCCACACTGTTAAAAAACACCCCAGAAATCGTACAAATTGTTGCCCGTACCGGATCCGATGAACTCGGGCTTGATCCTATGGGATTAAACGAAACCGATGTGTTTATGGAATTAGCGCCAAAAGATACGTGGCGTTTTGACTCCAAAGCGCGGCTAATCGAGGATATTCGACAAACACTTGCGCAATTTCCAGGGGTAAATATTGGCTTTACTCAACCAATACAAATGCGGGTATCAGAAATGCTCACCGGTGGCACCGGTGATATTTCGATTAAAGTATTCGGTAATGACATTGCGACACTTTCCTCATTAGCTGAAAAAATCACGGCACTTGCCACTAATATTGACGGTGCAAGTGATGTACAAATGGCGCTTATCGAAGGGGGTAAATACGTAAATATTAAACTTATTCCTGAGGTTGCTAGTCAGTTTGGTTTAACCACCGAAGGATTAAGTGATTATTTAAAGTCGCAATTAGAAGGCCTACAGGTATCGGCACTGCAAGAAGGAAACCGCGTGATCCCAATTGTGTTTAATGCACAAAAAGGCGAAAGCGCAGCACACTTTGAGTTGTCGTCAATGAGCGCATTAAAGCAAAAGCTAATTTTAATGCCCGACAACAGCCTACTACCACTTGAAGAGGTGGCTAATATTAGCTTTAAAACGGGGCCATTGTTAATAGAGCGAGAAAAAGCAAAGCGCTTTGCTTCTGTAAGCGTTAATGTGGATAACCGCGATGTGGTTAGTTATGTGAATGAACTGGAAGCTAAAATTAATAGCAGTATAAAATTACCCAGTGGTTTTACCTTGTCGTTTGGTGGCGAATTTGAAAGCCAGCAACGTGCAACACAAAACTTGCTGGTGCTTATTCCTGTGGCATTAATACTAATTTTCATTATTTTATTTACCACGTTTAAATCCTTATCTAAATCAACGCTGATAATTGCTAATATTCCGTTTGCGTTAATGGGGGGAGTGATTGCCCTGTTTATTAGTAATGAATACCTGTCGGTGCCTGCATCGGTTGGTTTTGTTGCTTTACTTGGCGTAGCGGTACTCAATGGTATTGTGATGATCAGCTACTTTGAGCAAATGAAAATGTTTTCTGCCAATGTAACGCAGCGCATTTTAGATGGCGCAAGCAGACGCCTTCGCCCAGTGTTAATGACAGCCACAACCGCCATGTTTGGTTTACTGCCACTGGTATTTGCCACCGGCCCTGGCGCTGAGATTCAAAAACCATTGGCAATTGTGGTTATTGGCGGGTTAATTACCTCAACAATTACAACACTTTATTTATTACCTATCTTTTATGGTTGGTTGGAGAAAAAACATGGCTGAACAGTTACTTTTTACCCTAAATGTACCCACAAACATAAAAGATAACGTGGTTGATATATTAATTGGCATAGAGTGCATTACCGGCTTTAACTTAAAAAACATTGAAGGCTACAGTAAAGAGCACAGTGAATTTGACATTGCCGAGCAAGTAGAAGGGCATCGCAGCTTTTATCAGTTTGAGGTGCATATATTATTACCTGAACTTGCCATAGTAAAAACGGCGTTAAGCCCTGTTTGTAAGTACACGCCGTTAAAATATTGGGTTACGCCTATAGTTGAAAGCGGGCATATTGTTTAGCTTTTTGTATTAGGTTTATTTTATAAGCTACTTCAATTGGATTGATATTTGAGCTTGTTTAATTGATCTTAACAACTTATCAATGTTTAATGAGGCGATATGTCTTAACTGATTTTTATTATGCACTTTCTCAATAAGTACTTCTTACTTAACGATCATCATACTGCCCATGATGAAGTCGCACACTGGCGGGTGAGTGCACTACGGATAATTTTAACGCTCGTTACTTTGCTCTGTTTTTTGGTCGTTTGTTATACATACACCCGCGCAATTGAATTTAACCTAATTTATATTGCAGTTATTACTATTAGTTTTTTCACTATTGCTTTTAGTCTTTTATTAGCAAGTAAGCGATTTTACACATTTAGTGCAAATGCACTTCTATTAACTATCGTTGCCGGTAGTTTATCAATGAATTTATTTTTAACTGACTTAGAGCTTGCCAAGGTGGGTTCTATGTTTATGTATTCATGTCCCATCATTGCTCTTATGCTACTCGGTTACAGAACGGCTTTGGCCTACGGTATTTTAAACATCATACCTTTTTACATGATTATTAATAATGTTGATTTATCCGGCTATTCAGGAATATCAAGCCAATTACCAGAAGCTGACTTATATATTACAGGCCTGATATTTTTATTTTTTAATATTTGTATCCCACTTGCCACTGCGCGAACAATTGTTGCTGCCAAACGTTTAAACAAAACCATGTTAAATGCTAATAGCTTCCTTAAAGATAAAAACGAGCTTTATCGCACCTTATTTACTGAATCTAATAAAGCTAAAATTATTGTCGACGAAAATTTAGTAATTACAGATTTAAATCAACATGCTATTGAAATGTTTGGATTAAAAAACAGCTTGAAAGAAAAGGCTGTAAGAATTGATGGGTTATTCCCTGCACTTAATAGCAAAGAGTTAAATATAAAAAATCAAATCATAGAATATAAGAGTCGCTACTATAAGAGTAATTATCAGCAAATAGCAATGAGTACAAATTACCGAGTGTATGACTTTTATGATTGCACGCAAGAGCAGTTAATTAAACAAAATTTGTCTATGATGGAGCAAGAGAACAAACGTCTAAGGTTTAGAGACTCGCAAACGAAATTGCCTAATCGAGAGTGGTTTGAGATGCAATGCGATAGGTTAACGTCTAAATACCAAAAAGGGTTTTATATTGTCGTTACACAAAGCGCAAATAGTGAATATTTAAATTTAAAACTTAACAAAGCTGACTCGCAATCATTGTTAATTACTGCTTATAAGCGCTTAAAAGCAATGTCAGAGGGGCCTTTGCTTTGTGCGTATATAGAAGGTGGCAAACTTGGCTTTATTATTGGTTCAAGCTCAAGTGAACAGCAAAACAAGTTATTAATACAAATTAAAAGCACCTTAGATCAAGCTTATGATGTGCTTGGTACTAATTACCAGCAATCATTTTTATTTGGTTTTGCTAAGTGTCCTGAGCATGGTGAAAATAGTGCGATTGTTCTTAGTAATGCGTGTGAGGCGCTTAAACTCGCAGACTATAACTCGCCATTTAATGGTTACAATCAAAAACAATCACAGGCCTTTATGGAAAAGTATGAAATTTCCATGTTACTTGATGAAGCTTTGCAACAAAATGATCTGTCAGTACATTATCAACCTAAAGTGAATGCAAAAGGTGAATGTATAGGGCTTGAAGCATTAGCTCGTTGGCATAGCTCTGTACTTGGCAGTGTATCGCCCGCTGTATTTATTCCTATTGCAGAAGAGTATAGAATGATTAGCCGATTAACGGACTTAATTATTCAAAAAGTCTGCGCTCAAATTGCCCAATGGAGTAAAGTTGGTTTGCCACTTTTACCCGTAGCAATAAACATATCTTTACTCGATTTTAGCCAAGCTGATTTTATGTCAAAGTTGGTAAAATATTTGGCGGATTTTAATGTAAAACCGAATCAAATAGAATTAGAGCTTACTGAAACGTCACTTGAGGCTAACCAAGTTCACTCTCTAAAACTTATGCAAACTCTGCAAGATTGGGGGTTCACTATTACAGTGGATGATTTTGGTGTTGGATACTCGAATATTGCACGACTTGCTGATTATCCCATTGATAAACTTAAATTGGATCGCTCTTTAATAAGTAAGGTTACAAGCTCTACACGCCAAAAAAGCTTAGTTAAAGCCGTGCATGTGATGTGTGATGAACTTAATATTAAGTGTGTAGCCGAGGGAGTAGAAACCGAAGAACAGGTCCTAATAATGTCCGAAATGGGATGTAAAGAGTTTCAAGGCTATTACTTTTCTAAACCTATGAGTGCTCAGGTTTATGCTGAATATATAAATCAAAATGGTCTGCTTTTTACGACAAAAAACTTAGCTACGGCGAAAAGTAGCTGAATTTAACAACTAGGTTCTAGTGACCTTGTTGGATTGATATTTGTTTAAACTAGGGTAATAAACTCTTTGGTGTTAAATGCTGCTGAAATATCTCAGCAGCATTTTAGCTGTACTAGCTTATTCAAACACTCCTTTTATAACTGCATGGGTGTTTTGCACCATTAATGTGCCGTTAGCCCATACATACTCAGGGGTTAGGGTCTCTTTATCGAGAAGGACAACATCCGCGTCGCTCGCTGCTTTAAGACGGCCTTTATCAACTCCTAAAATATCGGCAGGATTACTGGTTATGCTCATTAAAGCGTGCTCAATAGGGACGTTATATTCTTTGACTGCTTGCTGAAACGAGGTTAATAAAGATGCCTCTTTGCCCACCTCAAGCCCTAATAAATTAAAGTCTTTATCAAAAATAGGTAAACTGGCATGGCCATCTGAGCTCATAGTGAGTTGATTTGGTGCTACGCCTTGTTCTAAGCAGTAGGCAAGGGCATGGGCTGCTGCATATTCACCATGGGCTAAATCATAGTCGGTTGTGCTGGTGGTAAAGTCGATAGTACCGCCCTGATCACAAAAGTGAATACCGGCATCAAGAAGTGCTTTATTGCGGTTCATATGCGTAGGGTAAAACTGTTTAAGCTTAATATCACTTTGCTCAGCCACCTGATGTAAAATAGTTAAATGGCTATCAACAGGACCGACATGAATACTCACGATGCCTTTTTTACCACTGAGCATACCGGCTACTTTAGCCTCAGCTGCCAATTCTGCTAATTGCTGTACCGTGGGTTGGCTACTGCGATGATCAGAAATCGCCACTTCGCCAACACCTATAAACTCCTCTATATACATGATGTCGTCAGTAATTGAGTGGGTGAGTGTTTTCGCGGGTAAATGATACGAACCGGTATGGCAAAATACATTCAGCCCTTGCTCTTTTAGGCCTTTTGCTTTGGCAACCAAGTTGGTCAGTGTACGTGAGCTTGAATCGGTACCCAGTGCGGCCACCACCGTGGTGGTGCCCGATAAGGTTGCATCGGTTAGGTTCATTTCAGGGGTGCGGCTGGCAAATCCAGCCTCGCCACCGCCACCGGTAATATGCACTAAAGAATCAACAAACCCCGGCGCAACCAGCTTATTTTTACCGGCAATCCGTTTGACGAGTACACTGCTGTCGAGGGTTATATTTTCGTCAATAGCAATGATTTTACCACCGCCAATTAAAACATCTTGTGTGCCTAGGAAGGTAGGTGCATAAACGGTTGCACCTTGAATTAAAGTTAACATAACAAATTCTTTTTATTGATAATTAATAAAGTAAGCAAGAAATATAAAGCCGCTTGCTAATACAAAAAGTGCTAGGGCAAAGCGCCAAATAAACGCAGCCCATTCTCCCCAATCTAATTTCACTACCCCTAAACAACCAATTAAACTAGCTGAGGTGGGAATTAAAATGTTGGTTAATCCATCGCCTAATTGAAAGGCCAATACCACAATTTGCCTTGATACATTGAGCAAATCGCCAAGTGGAGACATCAGTGGCATAGTGATGGCAGCTTGCCCTGAACCCGATGAAACAAAAAAGTTAAATACACTTTGAAACACCAGCATTCCCCAAGCTGCAATGTAATCTGGCACACTGGCTATGCTGCTTGCACAGTAATAAAGCAGGGTGTTAAGGGTTGAGGGAGTGGTTAAATCACTACCCCCTAATAGTAATACAATGCCTTTAGCCAATGCGACCAATAACGCCGCTGGCAATAATTCTTGTGCACCGTGTTTAAACGCATCCGCGCACTCATTCGCGGTTAGCTTTTTAAACACGATGGCAATTATTGCACTGATAAGGCCTATACAAAAAAACTGTGCAGCAAGCTCAGGAATATAATATTGGCGCGCCATCACCCCCCATACAACCCAAGCTATGCCCAATACAAACACTAATAATGTGAGTGCATCGGCTAGGCTAAGTTTAATTGTAGGCTGATCACCCGTTTTTTGGGGTTGCGTTTTTATCCGTTTTGCATAGCGCATAGTAAACACAAGGCCTACAAGGGTAAAACAAGCCCATGCTAACATACGAAAGCCCGCACCAGAAAACACTGGGATTTCAGCTATCGATTGCGCTATAGCAATGCTAAAAGGGTTCATCCATGAGGTGGCAAAGCCTATTTGCGTGGCCACATAAGTTGTGAGCACAGTGACTTTAGCGTCGTAGCCAAGTTGTTGCATAATAGGGAGCAGCACAATACAAAAAGCAATAGCCTCTTCGCCCATACCAAATACCGCGCCGCCTAACGAAAATAGTAAAAACAGTAAGGGAATAAACAGCCATTCAACCCGCTGGGTCTTATTAATAAGTGCCATAATACCGTTATTAATCGCACCGGTTTTCATAATAATGCCAAAGGCACCGCCAGTGATCAAAATAAACGCCATTACGCCAATCGCTGCACCATATTTATCACCCGACACGAGGCCTTCAAACAATACATTAGCTAAACCAATCTCGCCACCTTGTGCAAAAACAGGTGGTGATTGTTGGTCGTTAACGGCTTGATATTGTGAAAGCTGCACAGTATGGCTGTCAGGCTCTGCATTAAATACCCCAGGGGTAATAAATACCGTGGCCATATAGGCAATCACTGCCACGCAAAGCAAAATGATGCTTGCATCGGGCATAGAAAATTGTTTTTGTTTCATAATTTCACTTTAATAAAAGGTCATTGTGTTGATGCGTAAATAAACGCTTAAACGTACTTTAGCACTTAATAGGCAGTGTCACTGTAGCCATGACCTGTAATAAAAGGAATGCCGCAAAGCGTTTGCTTTGCGGCTAAGCGGTTAAAAACGGTAGCTAATACTTAATTTGTAATTAGCACCTAGGGCATTATGGTTGATTGAATCAAAACCACGGCTTGAACCATAAAGTGTGGGTGGCTCTTTATCAAAAATATTATTGATGCGCGCGCGCAAAGTCAGCGATTTATTAACATAGTAACCCGCTGATAAATCCCAAACGAGCCAGTCATCAACCTGATGCTCACCTTTTGAGTCTAATACGCCAAGTGAATCTAGCTCATCAATTTCACGGCTACGCAGGCCTTCTATATCATCTTCGTAGCTGCTGGTGTAGTTTGCACCTAAGTTAAGGTAGTAACTTTGCGCTTCCCAATCTATTGACATACGCGCAATATTTTCAGGATAACGATAAGTTCCCACCAGCTTCTCTAACGAGTCAGACCCCGGTTTATTACGTTCAAACTCAAGGTAATGAGTGCCATCAAAGGCAAAGGTTAAATCGCCGCTTGGTAATACAAACCTATGGTCAAACTTAAAGTCTATGCCAGCTAATGTTTGTGTACCAGTGTTTTCAAGTGGGATTGCATGATCGCGAAACAGCGGTAAAAATAGCTCGTCATCACGTGGGTTAAATTCATCTATATAACTGCTTAAAATCTCAGTTAAATTAGCGCCGTCTTGCTCTATGTTTAAACCACTGTTGTCGGTGACATCACATAATGCTTCATCGTACGATATGCCTTGCTCGCCCGGTGGTACAATGCCACAGTGACGAAGTGACGCATCGGTTATGGCGCGATCTAACACAGCGGTCATGTTGGTATCGATTACTTCTTCATGATCAAACTGCCAATAATCAATGGTTAAATTAGTATTAGCCGAGGGACTCCATGCAAAACCGACACTAATAGCCTCAGATTCTTCTGCATTTAGATTTGGATTACCTAACTCTAACGAATTAACACTCACTTGGGTGCCATCACCCATACAGTATAAATCGGCTACAGCTTGGTTTGCACCACAGTCAAAAGTAGATTGTGTGGTTCTTAATTTAACGCCAGCCTGCGTTAATGATGGTGCTCTAAACGAGGTTGACCATGAACCTCGAACAACCAACGAATCAGTTGGGCGATAGCTCAAACCTATTTTAGGATTAAAGGTGCCACCAAAGTCATCGTAATGATCGTATCGACCTGCTGCTTGCAGCTCTATTTGCTCTGTGAGTGAAATACTTAATTCAGCAAACGCTGCATATTGAGTGCGATCGGCTTCTGATAAACTAGAGCCAAAGCCAAATACATCAACAAGATAGTCTTTATCTGCTTGAGCTTGTGAATCAAGCGAAGGAATGTCGCTTAACTCTTCACGGCGTGCTTCTACCCCAAATGAGGCATAGGCAGGTAGGTCGTTAAAGGTAAATAGCTCACCATTAAAATTAGCATCCCAGCCGTAAACTGTACTTTCTCCGCTGCGCGTTGGGCGAGCTTGCGCTGTTGCCAAAACGGCATCATTAGCGGCGTCGCCTTGAAGGAAAGGGTTGTAAAAAGGCAGCAGTTCTCCCGATGCACAGTTTAAGTCAGTACCGTCATAACTTGCCAGCGTACCGTCTGAACATAGCTCGCCGGTGATAGCGCCATGGAACTGGTAACGATTATAAACTCCTGCAATCGCTTCTTGCTCTGAACGTGAGCGAGAAAAGGTTACCCCAGATTCCCAACCCCAATCACCAATTTCACCACTTAGACTGCTTACCAAGCGAAAGTTTTTCGTTTCTACTTCCACCGTTCTTGGGGCATTAAAACGCGCATCAAATGCAAAACCATACACTTCTCGACCACTTTGGGTATCAAATGGGTCAATGTAGAGTTGATCTAATAAATCATTACTACCATCGGCATTATCGTAAATAAATAAGGCGTCTTCTAAAACATACGGGCCATCGTCGTCATTAATTTGGTTAATAGGTGAGGGCGATGAGTACGCTTTTGCCTTGGTCTGACTGTAAAAAAAGTCAGTATGCCATTGCATACCACCAAGCTCACTATTAAACATAAAGCCGGTTGAAAGGCTTTCAAATGGCGTTTCTAGGTAATCATCTTGATTAGGGTAGTAAGCACAAATTTGTTCATCTAATTCAGTAGTAACTAATTCGGTTTTGCAGTTTGGTGATGGAAGTTCGTTACCATCTCGGCTGCTGAAATAATAAATATTAGGTGAGTTCTCCAGCTTAGGTAAATAGGAGTAACCATTCACTAAAGAGGGAGAGGCCGTGTAATTACGATCGGTCGCTTTAAAAGCGTTACGGTCATATATATCAGCAAATACCGTTAAGTTACTTTCGCCTATTTTTGTACCATAAACTAAGTTTAATTGTTTTTTACTTTCGTCATGCTGATCAAAGCTATCGGCAAACGAAGTATTAATTTCAGCGCCTTCAAAATCATCTTTTAAAATATAGTTAATAACACCTGCCACAGCATCGGCACCATAAACGGCTGATGCGCCTGTGGCTAAAATATCAATGCGCTCAATGGCGGCTAGTGGAATAGAGTTTACATCTACAAAGTTTTCAGTACCTGCAGCAAATGAACTAGGCGCAACTCGGCGGCCATTTATTAATGTCAGCGTTGCTGATGGCCCCATGCCTCGTAAGCTCGCTGCTGATTGACCGGCTGGTGTTGAAGTAGACGTACCGCCACTTTCAGAGGTTGAAAATGTGCCGCTTCCGCCCTTAAAAACAGATAAATCTTTGAGTAATTCATGAATGGTATTAGCGCCAGAGCGTTTGATTGCATCTTGGTCTAGTACGGTTAATGGGATAGTTCCTTCAAGATCAACGCCTTTTAAGCGAGATCCTGTTACTTCTACTCGTTCAATGTTGGTGTCGGTGTTGGTTTCTTGTGCATGTGCAAAAGTGATCGGGTTCAGTAATGCGCTTACTGTGGCCGCAATTGTTAGTTGACGAAACATCTTAAATACCTTTTGTCTTTTTAAGCGCACAAAAACATACAAACAGATCTGTGGCTTTTAATTGTTATATTTTTAGACAGGGCAGTGGTGAAATGACACGCTTAGCCCCTCACTGTGAAAAAGTGAGGTGGTGGGCTACTCGTCAAACCACTCCGAAAGGTAGTGTGGTGAGTAGAAATATGTTGTAAGCAAACGTGCTTTTTTAAACATAATTCTCATTCCAAAAGGTTTTTGACAAAGCCAGCAAAGGGGTGCTAGCTTACTCGCGTTTTAAAGTTCCTTTTTTTTATAGCAAGTGAGAGACGCTCTCGCAAGTTATTTCTTATAATTTTTTACATGAGTATAACATAATGGAACGAATATATTTACCAAACAAACGGTTAGCTAAATCGCGTACAATAACGGCTGTTTTTTCGTTTTTTATTGCTTTTTCGCTGCAGTTAAGCGCAAAAGAATCTGAACAAACGTTAGTATTAGTCGGCGGTGCACTCACAACGTGTGCTAGTTTAAGCCCTAAAAATTGTGAAAAAAACACACAAATTCCGGGTAAAATACATAATGTATTTGCGCTCTCCAACGCTAAAATTAGTCAAATAAAGCAACAATGGCCAAGTAAAAATACGCAAGCTAAAAACAAAACTATTAAAAATTTAGCAACAATGCAGGCTAAATCATCACCCACATTGTCAAAAAAAGAGCTGTTATGGTTATGGCGCGATATTGATAGTAAACAGCTCAATAGTTTAACGGATCAAGAATACAATTTTGTAATAGATATGCTTGAAGTAGCGCAGCTGCAGAGCGACAATACGCGACTAAAAGAGCAGGTCAATACCGCGCTTAATAGCGAATCCGCCGCGACAGATATTTTGCAATTTATATCTGGCAGTTTAAAAGTAAAAAGTACTAACCCGAGCATACTAGCCATTACCGCCTCAAGCAGAGACCCTTATGAATCTGCTGATTTTTACGAAGGATTACTTCGTTTTCCCAATGTAAATTCACAATGGCTTGCATTAACCCCTGCGCTTGCTAAAGCAATAACCACCAATAAATGTGATGATTTAAACACGCTTAGGCACTCTGAAATGGGGCTATATCAACGTGAACATATTTATCCTGATCGCACTCAAGCAGAATATTTGCTGTGTAAAAACGGCACAGACGCTTTAGTGCAGCTAATCAAAAATAGTACCGGTGTTATGTTTAATGGCGGCGATCAAAGCTTAACGCGCAAGGTATTGTTTGATGAAAATAATCAGCCATATCCATGGACAAAAGCGTTACAGTCTCGCCCTGTTGTTGTAGGTACAAGTGCAGGCACCGCAGTGCAAAGTGGCGGGCAAGCGCACGGTGGTAATGTGGTTATGATCACTAATGGCACAAGTTTATCGGCATTGAAAGAAGGCGCGCAAGCCATTGATGCACCCAGTGAGCGCTCAAACAGCGATAGTTTAACTTACAACCGCTTTGGGGGTTTAGGCACATTTAGTTACGGTGTACTCGATACACACTTTAGCGAGCGAAACCGTACATTAAGACTAGGCACTTTGCTCGACAGCTTTGGTGCAAATCAAGCTCAACCCGCATTTGGTTTTGGTGTAGACGAAACCACCGCCTTAGTGGTTATTAAATCTGAATCAGGGAATTTAATGACCGTAATTGGTAAAAATGGTGTGGTGATGGTTAAATCAACAGGGCAGGCTCAGGCTGAAACTAAAACCTACAGTTACTCGTACTGGCCTGCTGGCAGTGTGATTGATATTAAAAATAATGATTTTACCTTAAGTCAGCGCAGTATTAGCCAAGCATTGCCAGCAATTAAAATACCGCCTTTGCCGGTTCAGCGTTTCGGCAATATTTTAACGGATGCCAAATTGCGCTCTTTAACGCAAGCCATGTGCTTGAGCCAAGAACAAACAGCTGTTGGTCAGCAAGATGCGTTTATTATTAGTCTATCAACTAAGCCTGAGTCGGCTTATCACCGTATTAGTGCTGAGCAGTATGGCTGTGCGGTGAGTAATTTAGAAATTTCAGTGAGTACCTTTTAATTTAATTAAACACGCTGCTTAGTTGATTTTAGATTAAGCGGCCATACTATACTTAAAGCGTGTTATTAAATCACAACAAAAGGAAGGTTCATGAGTAAAGTAGCGGTTATTTATTTTTCTGGATATGGCCATACCAAAAAAGTGGCGGAATTTGTGGCTGATGGAGCAAACGCTCAGCTTATTGCAATCGATGAAAATGGTGATATTAAAGACACCGATTGGGATGCATTAAACAATGCAGACGCCATTATTTTTGGTGCACCTACCTATATGGGCTCATACCCTTGGCAGTTTAAAAAGTTTGTCGATGCCACCTCTAAAGTGTGGTTTACCATGGGTTGGAAAGATAAAGTGTTTGGCGGTTTTACTAATAGCGGCAGCCTAAATGGCGACAAACAAGTCACCCTAATTAGTATGCAAACGTTAGCTTCACAGCATGGTGGAATTTGGGTAAGCCTAGGGTTACCACCCGCCAATAAATTGGAATCAACCCGTCAAGACATCAATAACTTAGGCGGTTCGGTTGGCGTATTAGTACAATCACCTACTGATGCTGACGAAACGGCTATTCCATCAGGCGATTTAGAAACGGCTCGTTTATACGGTGAGCGCGTTGCTGAAATAGCAAAACGATTAAAGTAAAAATGACCTAAATTAAGTTTATTTAATCCGTAAAGCCACACTTAATTAGTGTGGCTTTTTAGTTTGATAGCCCCAGTTCTTGCTTATGCTCAAGTTGATATAAGCTTGAATATTCACGTTTATGAACTTCAAATAAATACGCTCTCAGTTGCTCTTTACCATGGTGAATATGCTTTATTTTAGCTGCTATGCCACACTCACTGTGCCTAACGGGTTCTATGTCTAATGATATAGCCGCTTCATTGGGTAAAATAAATTGCATATTTTGTAACTCATCAAGTTCACTGTTTATTGATGTGGGTTTTAAAAATATTCCTGTGCTTGAGATAGATTCAATGCAAAAACCTTGGCTTTGAATATTTAATTCACTTATTCGCCAGCTACGTTGAGTCCCTTTAGTATCAATCACTTCTGGGGCTGCTAACACAGTACTGAAATGGCCTAATTCATCAGTTTTAAATTGAAGTGGAAACCACAGTTGGTAATGAGCTACTTCTGCTAATAGGGTTAATTTAGCCTGACCAAGTAAATGCGCAATACCATCTGGTATTGATGTTTGTACTGTTAGTTTTGTTTCATTAATTAATGCTGTACTTTGACTAGGTTCAAACAACCCAGATAAAAAGTTAATTTCTTCGTCAGACAAATCCATGTATTTTCCTTAATACGTAAATCCTAGATTCTATTCCTTACAAGGTTACTGCCCAATGAATGACCAGTTTATTATTTTGTAAGATTTGGCCTGTACGGCTTTATTTTTATACAATTTATAATCTAAGCTTTCCTGGCTGAATTTATAAGCAATTGATTTAAATTAATTATATTTGTTTTTAAGCTTGTTTAGTTAAATGATTGAATAGATTTTTTGGTATTCTAACCCCAATAACAGCAATAAGTTAAGTAATAAAGTGTACAAAATTAAAGCGCTCTGCAACGTTTTTATACCAACTATGCGTAAATGAGACTTAGGTCTAGCTTACGAAGCATAAGGAAATACTTAGAATAGCGCCCAAATAATAATGGGGTTTAAGGGGTTCCAAATGCAATTAGAACGAATTCGTCGTAGTGACTTACACAACAAAGTGATGTCTGCAGAGCAGGCCAGTTTATTTATTAAAGACGGCATGACCGTGGGCATGAGTGGCTTTACTCGTGCTGGTGAAGCGAAAGCTGTACCACGTGCACTTGCCGAGCGTGTACGTGAAAACCCAATGAAAATTAACCTAATGACGGGCGCGTCATTAGGTAACGACTTAGATAAGCTACTTACTGAATCAGGTGCGTTAGCGCGTCGTATGCCATTTCAGGTAGACAGCACATTACGTAAAGCAATTAACAACGGTGAGGTCATGTTTATTGACCAGCATTTATCAGAAACTGTTGAACAGTTACGTAATCATCAGTTAACTATGCCAGATGTAGCGGTCATTGAAGCCGTAGCTATTACAGAAGAAGGCCACATAGTACCTACAACGTCAGTGGGGAACTCAGCAAGCTTTGCTATTTTTGCTAAAGAAGTAATTGTAGAAATTAACATGTTACATCAGCCAGAGCTTGAAGGGCTGCACGACATATACATTCCATCGTACCGTCCAACGCGCACTCCAGTGCCGCTAGTGAAAGTAGATGACCGTATCGGTAGTGCTGCTATTCCAATCGATCCGGCTAAAATTGTGGGTATTGTATTTACTAATCAAAGTGACTCATTTTCAACAGTAACCGACCCAGATGCCGATACCGCCTCTATTGCACGCCATTTAGTTAACTTTTTTAAAGAAGAAGTAGCACAACAGCGCATGCCTGCAAACTTAGGCCCATTACAAGCGGGTATTGGTAACATAGCCAATGCAGTCATGATGGGTTTATTAGACTCAGATTTTAAAGACCTCACTATGTACTCAGAGGTACTACAAGATTCTACCTTTGACTTAATTGATGCGGGTAAACTTAATTTTGCCTCTGGGTGTTCAATTATTTTATCAGAGCGTTGTAACGCACAAGTATTTAATAACCTTGAAAAGTACCGCGATAAGCTAGTACTTCGCCCACAAGAAATGTCGAATCACCCTGAAATTGTGCGTCGTTTAGGTATTATTGCAATTAACACGGCACTTGAGTTTGATATATATGGCAACGTTAACTCAACTCATGTGTGTGGTACTAAAATGATGAACGGTATTGGTGGTTCAGGCGACTTTGCACGTAATGCGCATGTATCGGTGTTTGTAACTAAATCAATTGCTAAAGGCGGCGCTATTTCAAGCGTGGTACCTATGGTAAGCCACGTCGATCATACCGAGCACGATGTTGATATTTTAGTGACCGAGCAAGGCCTTGCTGATTTACGTGGATTAGCGCCACGCGAACGGGCTGTTGAAGTAATTAAACACTGTGTACACCCAGATTATCGCAACGCTATGCTTGATTACTACGAGCGTGCTTGTGTACGTGGCGGCCATACGCCCCACCTTTTAGAAGAAGCGTTTAGCTGGCATACCCGCCTTGAACAACAAGGCACAATGAAGCAAAGCTAATACTTAAAACCCCGCATTTGCGGGGTTTTTACAAATACTTTTAATTTTGCTTTACAGAATGTTGTTATGACTTTGCCTATAAGGTGGTTTAAGTTTTTACTATGTGCTGTAAAATAACCGCATATTATTGACAGACTCGCTATGGCGAGCAACACATAGAGCAACCACAATGGAAAACAAACTAACTGCAATCGACACCCTCGCTGAACTTGAAAGCTTTTTACTGCAAGTTGAAAACGGCGGCTTAGGTTTAACCGGCGTAGCAGGCGTGGGCATGGCAACTAACAATGCTGACGGCAGCCGTTTTGTCGCGGTGTTTGATGACAAGCAACAACTTTTATTAGCACGCGAAATTACCGAAGAGATTTTCCAAAGCGGCCAAGACATGGTGCGCAACGGCGTAGGGCGTAAGCATTAATTCCTTGCTACTAATCTAAAAAGCGCCAAATGGCGCTTTTTTTGTGGTTTATTTTAAACAGTTGTTAAATATAAAATAAATTTATACTAACGGTGCTCTTTGTAATGGTTTTACTATATAGAAACAAATAATCGATAAGGTGAGATTATGATGATTCAACCGTTATTAGGTGTTAGTTAGTATGGACTTTATTGCTATCGGACTTTTCTTTTTAGTCCTTCTAATCGCTTTATCTATTGTTTGGGGAACGCTAAAAACGGGAATTTCACCGATGATGAGCTCAAGCAAAGCGCGCCAAACTATGCTTGCTGCAATAAGCATGGATGAAAAAGGCGCATTAATTGATTTAGGTTCAGGTTGGGGAACGCTTGTTATACCGGTTGCCAAAAAGCATCCTAATAAACAGGTTATTGGCTATGAGTTATCGTGGTTTCCTTGGTTAATTTCAATGCTTTTTAAATATAGTTTAGGTTTAGATAACCTTACCCTCTATCGTAAAGACTTTAAAAATGCCGATTTTAGTTCTGCGTCTACTCTGGTGTGTTACTTGTTTCCTGGTGGTATGGTAGCGCTTGAAGAAAAGTTAAAACATGACGTAGTTAATAATAAAATCACTATTGTGAGTAACACCTTCGCTTTGCCATCATATAAACCAACTAACGTGATCAAGCTTAAAGATTTTTACCAAACACCGATTTATGTGTACCACTGGCAACCCAAATAGAGGAATATTATTTAGGGTCAGTGCTTAGTTGATGTCATATTTTTTATCCATAAGTTCATCTTCTCTGCAGACATTGGTTTGGCAATATAATAGCCTTGCCCATGATAGCAACCCATGCCTATAAGTACTTTTTCGAGCTCTTGTGACTCTATCCCCTCTGCAACTAGGTTATACCCAAATGCTTTACTTAGCGCCACGATACACGTAACGATGGACTTGTCTTCATGGTCTGATAGGAGCTTTTTAACAAAGCTTTGATCTATTTTTAATGTATCTAAAGGTAATTTTTTTAAGTAACTCAACGAAGCATAACCTGTACCAAAGTCGTCTAGCGCAATACTTACCCCTAAATCGCGGCAGCCATTGAGAACGTCGACTGCTTGGTCAACGTTTCCAATTGTAGTGCTCTCTAAAATTTCCAATTCGAGGGTTTTTGGTTTTATATTATTAGTGCTGATGAGTAACTCTCTGAGGTTTTCAACAAAGCCCTCACTAAGTAAATGAGCTGGAGAGATGTTTACACTCATAGAAAGATGATTTCTTGTCCAAATTTTATGCTGTTTTAAGGCCTCAGCAAGTACCCATTCACCAATTAAAATACCAATGTGTGGATGCTCTAATGCCTCTGAAAAGTGACCAGGATAAAGTAAACCCAAAGTAGGGTGATTCCAGCGTATTAAGGCTTCAACGCCAATCAACTGGTGATCCATCAAATTTACCTTTGGTTGATAATGTAAAATAAACTCTTTGCGAGCAATGCCTTTTTCAGCAGCCAATAATAAATCATGTTTTGCATGCCTTAGGCTTTCTTCTTCTGGATCAAAAAACAGAATTCGGTTTGTTCCTGATCTTTTTGCTTGGTACATTGTTTGATCGGCTCTGCGTAAAATGTCATCACAAGTTAAGCCATCATCACTGGGAAGTGCAACGCCGATGCTGACTGAAATTTGAACGGAGCACGAAAACTCTGCTAATTTTATTGGGTCGTTTACCTCAATCAGCACCTCTTGTAACAGAGTCTCATATTCTTGTATCGTGTGCGCAGCCCCTCTTAATAAAAAGATAAACTCATCTCCGCCAATACGCGCGAGTGTATCTTCTTTGCGTAATGTGCTTTTTAGTCTTTGGGCAATAGTTTTCAAAACGAAGTCACCGGTTTCGTGACCGTATTTGTCATTAATGGGTTTAAAATTATCTAAATCTAAATAGGCAACGGCGAGCTTTTGCTCAGATGTAATGGCCTGTTGGAGTTGATCAATTAAAATAGGGCGGCTTGCTAAGCCTGTTAGGCTATCGTAGTGTGCCATGTCATGAAGTTTTTTTTCTAAGTTTGCGCGTTGAATTGAGCTAGATATAGAGTGTATCAACTGATCGCTTTTTAATTGATTTTTAAGTAAATAATCGCTTGCTCCTAGCCGCATAGCTTCTGCTGCTATTTTTTCATCTCCTAAGCCCGTGATCATAATCACAGCACAGTGGTTATTTTCAGTCTTTCTAATATTATTTAGCAGGGTAAGCCCCGATCCGATACCTAATCGGTAATCAACTATGACACAATCAAACTCACCATGTTCAAGGTAAGACATCGAACTTTCAATAGAGGATGCCTCTGAAATTTTCGCCTGTATATTTGAGCGAGATATCATACGACGTATTTGTTCTCTATCAACCGCATCGTCATCAACAATGAGTAGGTTAATACTGTCGCAGGTTTCAAAATTATCTATTGAAGTTATCATATCCATATCTCTTGCAAAATAGCTTATTCAAGCTCAACGGCATGTATATAAGCATCCATAAGTGTCGCTAATTTGGCAAACTGCGGGCCAATTGCATGTTTAACCATGTAACCTGCTACGTTGTTATGGTACGCGCGAGTACGATCGTTATCCTCATTGGAGGTCGTGAGTATAAATACAACAGTATCGTTTAATTTTTTATCTTTACGAATATGCTCTAAAAATTCAAACCCATTCATCACTGGCATATTCAGGTCTAGCAATACTAAGTAGGGCTCTGATATTACTTTTTGTTGTGCTTTTTCTCGTAACGCATCTAACGCAAGTTTTCCATTTTGTTTCCAAATTATTTTAATTTTAGGATCCACTTTTTTTAGGCTTCTTGTTACGGCTTCCGCGGCAACATCATCGTCTTCAACAAGCAGTATAGATAGATTTTTGATCATAAATTCTCTTTCCTTGCAAAGCGCGGCCACCAAACATGAAATGTAGACCCTTTTTGCGGTTCATTTGAGCTAACGGAAATGCGCCCACCATGAGCTTGTGCCAGACGCCGGCTAATAGACAGCCCAATACCTGAGCCTGACTTATCGTCAGAGGTTGTTTGAAATAAACTAAAAATACGTTCGTAAGCTTCTGGTGGTATACCGGGGCCATCATCAGTCACAGTGATATGGCAAAGCGTATTTTCTGCTACACAACGAATTTTTATACTTCCTTCTTCACTGTCGTGATGTTTAATGGCATTACTTAACAAATTGCGAACAACGGTTTCAAGCGGCGTCCATGCAGTGACGATGGTATTTAATTGAATGTCTTTATGAAGCTTCATTCCAGCCGGTAAATCTAACAGTTCGGTGACGTTAGAGATTAATTTATGCATATCGATTACTTGAGTATCTAGGGTAGCTTTGCCAGCTCTTGCATAGGCCAATAAATTATCAATTAACGTCTCCATTTTATGAATACGATCATCAATACGCGTTAAGTTGTACTCTACTTCAGGCGTGGTAGTGCCTAAATCTTCTTTTATCCATTCAATTAAGTTTGAAATGCCACGCAATGGAGAGCGTAAATCATGAGAGGCCACATAGGTAAACTCTTTCAGGCTAGTGTTATTTTCTTTTAGCTCAGTTTCCATTTGTTTTCGTTCTGTTATATCTAACAACGAGACAAACACCATGTCTTCATCATTGGTGTTTATAAAAGGACTCAAGCCTACTTCAACCGGGAATTCTTTACCGTCTTTGTGTAACGCGGTTAAATCTCTACCTACTCCCATACTTCTTACACTGGGTTCACGGTGAAATGAATGACGAAGTGCTGAGTGATGCCCTTGGTAGCGCTGCGGTAATAACATTTCCATTTTTTTATCGAGTAGTTCTATTTCACTGTAACCAAAAGATTTACATAACGATTGATTAACCGCTTGAATAATGCCCGCTTGGTCAACTATTAACACACCATGTGGTGCAGCTTGAATAGAGCGTTGAAACATATTATTAGCGCGCAGCCTTTGCGATATATCAACCAGTGTGGCTAAAACTAATTCTTGTTGTCCGTGTATTGGGTTTAAACCTATTTCAATTGGGATTTGCTTACCACTTTTTTGACTCGCAAATAACTCACGGCCTTCACCCATTAAGCGTTTTCGAGGGTTAGCAAAAAACTGACTCATCAAGTGGGTATGATTGGCTTTAAATTGAGCTGGAAGTAAACTATCTATGTTCATCCCTATGAGTTCTGAATCCTCATAGCCCAGTATTTCAGACAGTTGATTATTGGCAAAAAGGATCTGAGCATCAGTATTAACTACCATTGCCCCCATGGGTAAACAATTAACTAGTTGAGTTAAAAATGCTTCATCCATATTTACAGTTAAACTTGGTGAGTTAGATTTTTTATTTACTTTTTTAAGGTTCATCAAGCATCCCGCAAGTAAATTTAGTTCCCATAATATAGTAATAGTCGAACAAGTAATGAACAGCAAATCTAGCGAAAGATCATGTTATTTAAATGCTCATTTTAATGATTTTTTCTTATATTTTAGCGAGTCATCATGGTTGAAAAAGGTGCATTTATTTAGGTTTGGGGTGGGGAATGTTGGTTGTAATGCTTATTAAGTATAGCTTGGGTTCAAATAACCTTACACTTTATCGTAACGACTTTAAAAGTGCTGATTTTAGTAAAGCGTCTTCTCTGGTATGTTATCTGCTGGTATGGCAGCGCTTGAAGAAAAGTTAAAACAACACGTGCTTAAAAACAGCACCATTGTGAGTAACACCTTCGCTTTGCCTTCATATAAAGCAACTAAAGTAAATAAGCTTAAGGATTTTTATCAAACGCCTATTTATGTGTAGCACTGGCTACCAAAATAAACTTTGCCTGAAGTCTTAACACAAACGGCAGCCGCTTTGTCGCCGTGTCGTATGCAAGCAAAGTTTTAGTCCATGAAATTATCCAAGGATTTTTTAAGTGCTATTTTGTTATAGTTTGGAAGGTAGTTAAAAGCGATTACTGAACAGTTAAGAATTGTGATGTCTGAAGTCAAAATTTGACCCTTTTTCTTTTCTTACAGGGTCTATTTTCAATCATTCCAAGGGACTTCCGGGGAGATTAAGTGAGTAAAATTTTATTTTTTATATTGTTATTGGTTTGCTATCAAGCAAAAGGTAATTGTAGTGAGAATGTTACTTTAGATTTGATAAAAGATGATATTGACGCTCAGCAAGAGCTCGAATGGAAAGATGTTTCTAATGTACTAGAGCAAGGAATATTGCAGAATGACAGCACTGCCTATTTTCTATCTGGTTACGTTTTATATTTGGGAGCATATAAGCAAAATCCAGATTATAAAAAAGCTAAAAAAATGCTTTCAATTTCATCGTATTTAGGAAATATTAGAGCAAAGCATATCCTGGGTAGTTTTTTAATTACAAGTGAAAAAGCAGAAGACATATATGAAGGAACCAAGCTATTAGAGTCATCTTTTGAAAAAGGTATTTTAGATTCTAGTGTAAATTTATATTATGCATATCAACTTGGAAAATATGGTGATATTGCTTTTTTAAAAAACTCCTTACGTAAAGCGTCTGATGTGGGTGATGATGAGGCCGCTATATTATTAGGTCAATTGACTTTAGATGAAGCAATAAGAAAGAATGACTCAGAGTCGTTAGCTAAAATGGTTTCTTATCTATCGAACAGGGCTGAAAAGCGAGGTTTTTCAAATGATATGTATAAGAACTTATATTATCTTTTTTTCGGAATATATGGCCTGCGTGATTCCCCATTAAAAAATAGTATTTATGGGGATTATTATTTAAAAAAAGCGGCTGAAAATGGGCATGAACATGCAATAAAAATACTTAATCAAGGAAAGTCGTGAAGAAAAAGGTCAGCCATTAAAAAGTTCTTGCAAAAAAAGCAGATGTATTTTTTAAATTATTTATTTAAGAATCAAGAGTTTTTATTTTTAAACTCAATTTAAATAGCGTAAAAGAGTTAAACCTAAACTCCAGATATATAATATCGAGTGGCTACTCACAGCTGCAATATCAATGACCTCAAACCAATACATCAATAATTAAAGCAGTTACGTGCTTCTTTATTATTTGAAAAGTATTTAACTGTGGGGTCACATAATCTCAATACCTCTGAAATCAAAAAGCAGGAAAACAGTCAATAAATTGGTTGGTGCGACAAATATGCGATATTTTTATTATTAAATTAGCTAGTACGAAAGGAAAATGGTTTTTATTGAATAAAACTAAGTTTTGAAGGGATTTAAATGGTCGGTATGGAGAGATTCGAACTCTCGACCCCTGCCACCCCATGACAGTGCGCTACCAAGCTGCGCCACATACCGACTTCGACTGCAATAGTACGTGTATTTTTAAAAAAATCAATAAGCATTTGTTTGTTTGGATGTTTATTGCGCAAGCGTTTAATAATAAGCGCTTGCGCCAGAAGTTTTACACGGCTTTACTCTTTATTTAACCACTGGTTGATCGTGTTATACATTTCATCTCGTAGTATTGGTTGCGCAGTTTTGTTAGGGTGTAAGTTATCGTTTTGCATTAGCTCGCTTTTGCCTGCTACTTTAAGTACAAAAAACGGCATTAAATACGAGCCTGTGGCTTTGCTAACACTGGCAAAGCTATCGGTGAACATTTTACTGTAACGTGGGCCATAGTTAGGTGGAATATAAATTTCCATTAGCGCGGTTTGTGCATCTATTACTTGGCTTTTTTCAATTAGAGCGGTCAAGTTGTCTTGCATTTTAGTAACTGGAAAACCGCGTAGACCGTCATTAGCGCCAAGCTCTATGAGCACATGAGTTGGTTGATATTGCTCAAGTAATGCATCAAGTCTGCGCAGGGCGCCACCAGTGGTTTCACCGCTAATACTGGCATTAACTAAATTGATATTACGTTGCTCGGCATCGTATTTATCTTGTAACAATTGCACCCAGCCTTGTTCTTGTTTTAAGCCATAGGCTGCGCTTAAACTGTCACCAAGTATTAAAATCGTGTTGTTAGCTGCCGCAGTAAGCGGGTTAATAACTAAAAATAAAATAAATACAAAACGTAGGATTGAATGAGTCATATGTCAGCGCTTTCTCAATTAAATATAATTCAAGTAAATGGTTTGTCTAAAGTTGTATCTACCCTTGAAGGTGAGTTGTCCATCCTCAGCGACATCAGCTTTAATGTCAAGCACGGTGAGTCTGTTGCTGTTGTTGGCACGTCGGGCTCAGGTAAATCCACTTTATTAAGTTTATTAGCAGGGCTTGATACGGCAAGCAGCGGCGAAGTAATGTTAGATGGGGAGCCGCTGCACGAATTAGACGAAGAAGCGCGGGCCGCACTCAGAGCTGCAAAAGTTGGCTTTGTATTTCAGTCTTTTATGTTGGTACAAAGTTTAACTGCACTTGAAAACGTGATGCTACCAGCAGAGCTTGCAGGTAAAGAAGACGCCAAAGAACAAGCGCTCGCTTTGCTTGAAAAAGTAGGCTTAAGCCATCGGGTTGATCATTACCCGTCGCAGTTATCTGGTGGTGAGCAGCAGCGTGTTGCGATTGCCCGTGCGTTTGTGGGTTCGCCAAAAATATTGTTTGCCGATGAGCCATCAGCTAACTTAGATAGCAAAAATGGCCATATGATTGAGTCGTTATTATTTGATTTAAATAAGCAAAACGGAACAACCCTCATTTTAGTCACTCACGATGAAGCCTTAGCGCAAAAATGTGAACGCATTATTCAAATAGAGGCGGGGGAGCTGGTACAAAATTCAACAGAGGAAATGGCAAATGTGGGCTAAATTAGCGCTTAAACTATTTTCTCGTGAGTTTCGCCGTGGTGAACTAACCGTAATAAGCGCAGCCATTGCACTGGCGGTATTAACCGTACTTACCTTATCTATGGTAACTGAGCGAATTGCACAAAGTATTGCGCAAAAAAGCAGTGCATTTATAGCAGCAGATCGTGTTCTTGCCAGCAATCACGCCATAGATACCGCCTTTATAACCAAAGCAGAACAACAAAACTTACAAACTGCACAAATGGTGTACTTTGACACTATGCTGTTTGCAAACGATCAAATGCAGTTTAGCTCGGTAAAGGCTGCATCAAACAGTTACCCGCTTAAAGGCCAATTGAAAGTTAAGTCGGGTTTGAATGCTCAAACTGAGGTTGCACCCGGTGCGCCAAGCCCTGGTAACGTATGGTTAAGTGAGTCAGTTTTTTATAGCTTAAACATAAACGTAGGCGACCAAGTTGAATTAGGTGCCGCGTTATTTAATGTTGAAAAGGTGATTGTAGAAGAACCCGATGCGCCATTTAATGTGTTCTCTAGTAGCCGTAGGGTGCTCATAAACATAGATGATGTGGCAAAAACCGAAGTAATACAGCCAGGCAGTCGTGTATTTTACCGCCAGTTATATGCAGGTGATGAAAACGACATCAATAGTTTTTACGATTGGTTAAAGCCGCAACTCAAAGAAAACCAAAACTGGTATGGTGTAAAAGACCGCCAGTCTCCTATTTCAAATAGCTTAAACAGAGCCGAAAGTTTTTTATTGTTAGCAGGTTTGCTGGGCATTATTTTAGCTGCAGTAGCCATTGCGGTGTCAGCTAAACGTTATTGTGAGCGCCAATACGACCCTGTCGCAATGATGAAAACTTTAGGCGGCAGCCGCGATATAATCCGCAAAATTTACCTTATGCACTTATTAATGGTGTGTACCATGGCGGTAGTTGTTGGCCTTGCTATTGGTTACGGCTTACAAGAAGTTGCAACTGGTTACCTTGCAAAAAGCATGGGAACCGAACTGCCTATGGCAGGGTTTAAACCGTGGTTAGTGGCCATTAGCACCGGGGTTATTTGTGCGGTTATGTTTTCTATTAAGCCATTGTTAGATTTATTTGATATTCCACCACTTAGAGTGCTTCGCCGTAATTTAGGCGATCGCCTTGCGGTAAGTAAAATCCATTTAGGACTTAGCGCCTTAACGGTATTTTTATTAATGTGGTTATTTAGTAACAATATTAAAATTACCCTTATTTTATTTGCCTCAACGCTTGCGCTTATTTTAGTGTTGTTTTTAATTTCTAAATTAATATTTGGCGGGGGCCGAAAGCTTGGCTTAAAGCCAGGTAACAGCTGGTCGTTGGCTATTGCGTCTATTCAAAAACGTGCCAACGTTAACGCGGTGCAGCTAATCAGTTTTTCGCTAGCGATTAAATTACTGTTGTTTTTAATTGTGCTAAAAAACGACATTATTTCGGATTGGCAGTCTCAGTTACCAAGCGATGCACCTAATGCCTTTTTGGTTAATATTACGCAAAATGAGCTGGATCCGGTAAATGAATACTTAGCGCAAAAAGGCATTCAAGTGTCGGAGTTTTACCCAACGATTCGTGGCCGCGTGAATGCAGTAAATGGCGAAGCAGTAGCACGTGAAGTGTCATTGCAAGACAACGAGAAAAAAGACGAAGAAGCCCGCTCAGGCATTGGCCGCGAGCTTAACTTAACTTGGCTTGACGAAGTCCCTTCACAAAATGACATTATCGATGGCCAGTGGTTTGGCGATGACGCAGTAGCTGAGGCCTCACTTGAAGAGTCGATGATGAAGCGCCTTGATGTGAAAATGGGCGATACCCTCACGTTTTTAATTGGTGCGCAGTCGTTCGACGCTAAAATTACCAGTGTACGTAAAGTTAATTGGGCCACGCTTAAACCTAACTTTTTCATTATTTTAAGCCCTGATGTGTTGAACAGCTTTCCGGCCACGTATATTTCATCAGTACGTATTGAGCCTGAGCAAAAGCGCGATTTTAGCCAGCTATTGCGAGCATACCCTACTATTACAGCGATTGATGTAGACAACTTTGTTAGACAAATTCAATCGACTATTGAGCAAGTGTCGTTAGCTATTGGCTTTGTACTGGCTATTGTGGTGTTGTGTGGCGCGTTGGTACTTATATCGCAGGTGCAAGCAAGCTTAGGTGAGCGGATGCAAGAAATTGTGATACTGCGTACTTTGGGCGCTAAAAGCCGATTAATCAAAAATGCCACCTTGTATGAGTTTTTATTACTGGGCGGTTTAGCCGGACTGGTGGCTGCATTTTTCAGCGATATTGCGTTATTGATTGTTCAGCAGCAAATGTTTGATTTAGCGGGTAAGCTGCATCCTAATATTTGGATTATAGGCCCCGCTGCTGGCGGCGTGTTTGTAGCTGGGTTAGGCTATTTTATGATTGCCCGTACGCTTAAACAAAATACCCAAGGCTTAGTACGCGCATTGGCGTAAACTTTCCAGCCAAATAGCGTTTAAATGCCTACTTTTTAAGTAGGCATTTTTGTTTTTGCTTTGTACTGGTAATTTATACAGTGCTCTGGCATTATTAGCACTATTAATAAATAACAATAATGAGAGTGCTGTTTGGCCATAATTTTAGGGATCGATCCGGGCTCGCGTTTAACGGGTTACGGTGTGGTTGCGCATCAAGGTGCCAAGTTTTCATACTTAGGCAGTGGCTGTATTAAATTAGCCGATCATGACTTTCCCACCCGACTTAAAATGATTTACCAGGGCATTACGCAACTTATAGAGCAATTTTCGCCTGAAACATTTGCTATAGAAAAAGTATTTATGGCGCATAACCCTGATTCTGCTTTAAAGCTAGGTCAAGCCCGTGGTGCTGCGATTGTCGGTGCCTCTATGGCCGACTTACCGGTTTTTGAATACTCAGCACGGCAAATAAAGCAAGCCGTTGTGGGTAACGGTGGGGCAGATAAATCGCAAGTTCAACATATGGTTAAAAACATACTTAAACTGCCAGGTACGCCGCAAGCCGATGCGGCGGATGCGCTTGCAATTGCAATTTGCCATGCCCACTCTGAACAAAATTTAATAAAACTAGCGGGTAGCGCAAGCAAAACCGTTAGAGGACGTCTAAGGAAATAACAATGATAGGTCGCTTAAACGGCGTGTTAGTTGAAAAACAGCCCCCAGAAATACTCTTAGAAGTGAGCGGCGTTGGCTACGAAGTACAAATGCCAATGACCTGTTTTTACGATTTGCCTAAAGTAGGCGACAACGCCATTGTGTACACTCATTTTGTAGTACGCGAAGACGCACAGTTATTGTTTGGCTTTAATAATAAAACCGAACGTGCGTTATTTAGAGAGCTGTTAAAAGCCAATGGAGTAGGGCCTAAATTAGGCTTAGCCATTTTGTCGGGCATGTCGGCGCAGCAGTTTGTAAGTTGTGTAAACAATGAAGATGCCACTGCCTTGGTTAAACTGCCAGGGGTGGGCAAAAAGACCGCAGAGCGCTTAGTGCTCGAAATGAAAGACAGATTAAAAAATTGGGGTAATGACTTATTTACCCCATTTAGCGATAGCGCCGTAATAGAGCCTGCGAGCGATGCAACTATAGCCAATAATGCGGCCGATGATGCGGTTTCGGCATTAGTGGCGCTCGGTTATAAATTGCCACAAGCGCAAAAAGCAGTAAAATCAGTAAGCAAACCCGATATGTCGACTGAAGTTCTAATTAAAGAATCTTTGAAATCAATGCTGTGAGTAAATTATGATCGAAGCTGATCGCTTAATAGATGCTGCTGAAAAAACCAACGAAGACACCATAGACCGTGCTATTAGGCCTAAGTTACTGGCCGACTATCGTGGTCAGCCGCATGTTAAGCAACAAATGGAAATATTTATTGAAGCTGCGCGCAGTCGTAGCGAAGCGTTGGATCACTTATTGATATTTGGCCCACCAGGCTTAGGTAAAACCACGCTTGCTAATATTGTGGCGAACGAATTAAACGTAAATATTAAAACCACGTCTGGGCCTGTGCTTGAAAAAGCGGGCGATTTAGCCGCATTGCTCACTAACCTTGAAGAAGGTGATGTACTGTTTATTGATGAAATTCACCGTTTGAGCCCGCAAGTTGAAGAAATACTCTACCCGGCAATGGAAGATTACCAGCTCGATATTATGATAGGTGAAGGCCCTGCAGCGCGTTCTATTAAGCTTGATTTACCCGCATTTACACTCATTGGTGCAACTACCCGTGCGGGATCATTAACTTCTCCACTGCGTGACCGTTTTGGTATTGTGCAGCGCTTAGAGTTTTACTCTGTGGAAGACTTATCGCATATTGTGGGGCGCTCAGCGCATTATCTTAGTTTAGAAATGTGTGACGATGGCGCGGCCGAAATAGCCAAACGTTCGCGCGGTACGCCACGTATTGCAAATCGTTTATTGCGCCGAGTGCGCGATTACACCCAAGTAAAGTCAGACGGTACGGTTAATGCTGAGGTGGCCCAACAAGCCCTCGACATGATTGACGTTGATAAAAGCGGTTTTGATTACATGGATCGTAAATATTTACTCGCCATCATCGAAAAGTTTATGGGTGGCCCTGTTGGCCTTGACAACTTAGCCGCGGCAATAGGCGAAGAGAAAGAAACCATAGAAGATGTGATTGAACCCTTTTTAATTCAACAAGGATTTATTCAGCGTACGCCGCGAGGGCGAATTGTCTCTGATAATGCGTACCACCATTTTGGCTTGTTACCTAAAAAGATTAAATAACCAGAATAACTAGACTCTTTCTAAAGCCACTGTCATTTTAACGACAGTGGCTTTTTAGTATAAGCAAAGGCTAAATTTAGACGTATTTTACTTTGCCAATAATTCACTGAGCGTTAAGACATATCAGGCTATTGTGCGCCTGCTGTAACGTTACTGAGGCCGAGTGTAGCTGATTTGACAAATTGCGGGCAAAAAAAAGCCCGCAAATAATGCGGGCAAACAACAAGTTTAAGGAAGTAATCTAGGGAACTACGTTTTACTTATTGAGGTCATACCCCAAGAAGTAAAAAAGTAATACGAAATAAATCATATTACGAAGAACTGGATTCAATGAAATAGCTTTCATTTAATGCGCTAGCTCGGTATGGGAGAATAATACCGAAGCGGCAGAATTTGTTCAAACTAGAAAATTTATATTTTCAGATTAAAAAAACTAATAGCAGGGGTTTTCTGTTTTTACTTAATGTTGCATGTTAATTAACCATTAATTCTATAAGTTAATGAAATGCTTTGTTTATGTATATTAACATATAAACGTTCGGTATTAGTTTTACTATTACGTTAAGGTAAGCGTGTAGTGTTTATGAGTGCTTATGCATTAATTTTGAATAAACAGCGTATTTTTGTGACTCTTTAGTGAAATTAAGCGGGCTTACAGATAGCTTTATTGTTATTTATTTATACAGTAAAACAAGAGTTAAGTAGTAAAACTATTTTTTTTAACGTTTTTTGTTGGCTATTCACAGCAATATCGTTGTCAGCAGGAAATACACTAGATACACTAGCTGAACTTTAATGGTGGCTAATGTGTTACAAAGTTACCTTACTCAAATAAATCAATTTGATGTTTTTAATTATTTAGGAGTTTAACGTGGGATCAGGGCTTAATTTTTTAGATCTAATTCTAGAAGCCAGTTTGCTTGTGCAATTAGTAATGCTAGCGTTGGTTGCTATGTCGGTTATGTCGTGGGCTATTATTTTTCAACGTAAAAAAGCCATCTCTGACGCCTTAGCAAATGCCAAAAAATTTGAGCAACGTTTTTGGTCTGGTGTTGACCTAAGTAAGTTATATAACGAAATTTCATCACGCGGTGGTCAATCAACGGGTATTGAAGCGTTATTCACCTCAGGTTTTAAAGAGTTTGCACGCCACAAAAAAAATACCTTTCAAAGTGCAGGCATTGTTATGGAAGGCACGCACCGTTCAATGCGGGTTGCGCTTTCTCGTGAAATAGAAAAACTAGAATCAAGCTTATCGTTTTTAGCAACCGTTGGGTCAATTAGCCCCTACATAGGTTTGTTTGGTACAGTATGGGGTATTATGAATGCCTTTATTGCCTTAGGTGAAGTAAAACAAGCAACCTTACAAATGGTTGCACCAGGTATAGCAGAAGCTTTGATTGCAACAGCAATGGGTTTATTTGCGGCTATTCCTGCCGTTATTGCCTATAACCGATTTGCTAATAAAGTTGAAAAGTTAGAATCTCATTACATTAACTTTATGGAAGAATTTGCCAATATTTTACACCGTCAAGCAGCTACCCAAATAGAGGCTCAAGCGAATGTACCAGCGTAAAAAGCGTCGCCCAGTCGCAGAAATTAATGTAGTACCATACATTGATGTAATGTTGGTGTTGCTTATTATATTTATGGCCACTGCGCCATTGATAACCCATGGCGTAAAAGTAGACCTACCAAAAATGGAAGAGTCAGACTTGGTTGATACCAAAGATACGCCGCCCATTATTGCCTCTATTGATTCGCAAGGTAAGTATTATGTAAGCATAGGTACTGATCCGGAAGAGCCAATGGAAGCATTAGATGTAGCCGCTGTAATTAAACTACAACTAATGAAAAACCCTGATACTCCAGTAATGATTAAAGGCTCAGGCAAAGTGTCGTATCAAGAAGTGTTACTGCTCATGGATTTTTTGAAAAATGCAGGTGTACCATCGGTAGGCTTAATGACCGAATCCTTTGAGGGGACCAAGTAGTCATATGAATACGTCGTTAATCAAATCAGTAATACTGCATTTAGCATTAGGGGGATTTTTGTATGCATCAGCAAACATTCATCCACCTAAACCTAAAGTAATGGAAGTGACGCTTAATGCCGCCATTCCTGAGCCAGAAAATGCGGTGTCTGCTGTGACCGTGGATCAACAGCAGGTTGAGCAAAAAATTGCTGAGTTACGCAAAAAAGAAGAAGATAAAAAGCGCGCTGAAGATAAACGCATTCGTGATTTAGAGCGCCGCGCAGCAGACGCACGTAAGCAAAGTGAATCTGAAGCAAGACGCATTAAAAAGCTAGAGCAGCAGCGCAAAGCTAAAGAGAAAGAAAGAGCTGAAGCCGAAGCTCAAGCTAAAAAAGCCCGCGAAATAGAACAACGTGAGCGAGCAAAGGCCAAACAAGCGCAAAAGCAAAAGCAAGAGGCTGAAGATGCTGCTAAAGCGGCTGCCGACAAACGCAAAGCCGAAGAAGCCGCGCTTAAAAAAGCGGAAGAAGAGCGTAAAAAACGTGCTGAAGAAGCTGAGCGTAAACGTCAGCAAGCATTGCAAGAACAAATACTGCAAGAGCAACTTGCCAAAGAGCAGGCTGCTCGTAATAAAATACGTCAACAGCAAGTAGTGAGTGAAGTTGATAAATACCGTGCATTAATTATGGCGCGTATTCAGCAAAACTTATTAATTGATGAAAAAATGAAAAACCAGCAATGCCGCATTAATCTCCGTCTTGGGTTTAATGGCTTGGTTACGCAGGTTAAGTCGTTAGGCGGTGATAAGTTAGTGTGTGAAGCTGCTTTAAGAGCGGTTCGCATGGCTGACACATTACCGGTATCGAAAGATAAAGACGTATTCGAACAATTAAAGAATATTAATATAACCATCGCGCCAGAGTTTTAAGGGATGACATGTTTAACAAAATTAAAATAGCCTGTTTAGTTTTAATATTAGGGTTTCAGGGCGTTGCACACGCGGCACTTGAAATTGTTATTACTGAAGGTATAGACGGTGCAAGACCGATTGCGATTGTGCCTTTTAAATACCAAGGTATTGGCCCTATTCCAGAGCAGCTTAGCGATGTTATTGCTGCTGATTTAATGCGCAGTGGTAAATTTAAGCCAGTTAGTGTTTCACAAATGCCTCAACAACCACATAAAGACGGCGATATTGATTACGGCGCTTGGGTTAATAAAGGCGTTGAAGCGGTTTTAGTGGGTGAAGTAGAACAGCAAACCAACGGACGTTACTTAGTACGTTATGAGCTTGTTGATGTTATTCGCGGCCAAATTACTGGCGGTGAAACACAAATGATGAGCAACGGTAAGCTTGTTCAAAGCCAAGACCATATTTTAGAAGCACGTCAAAGCGTAATTGGTGAAACTGGATTTCGTCGATACTCGCACCGCATTAGTGATGTTATTTATGAAAAGCTAACTGGCGAAAAAGGCGCGTTTTTAACAAAAATAGCCTATGTTATTGTACGTGATACCGAAGAAAAGCCTTATCAGTTAGTGGTTGCTGATTACGATGGTTTTAATGAACAAGTATTATTGCGTTCAAAAGAGCCATTAATGTCACCGGTTTGGTCACCTGACGGTACTAAGTTAGCGTATGTAACCTTTGAAAATCGCCAGAGCCAAATTTACATTCAAGACATTTATACGGGTAAACGCGAATTGATCACCAGCTACAAGGGAATTAACGGCGCGCCGCAGTTCTCGCCAGATGGTAAAAAGTTACTGCTAGTGCTGTCAAAAGATAAAACTGGTGCAACTGAGGTTTACTTATTAGACTTACTAACACGTAAAGAGACGCGATTAACACGCCATCGTAGTATAGATACCGAACCTTCGTGGTACCCAAATGGTGAAGATATAGTATTTACGTCGGAAAGGGGTGGTAATGCTCAGATTTATAAGTTAAATTTAAAAACTGGCAGAACGCAAAGATTAACCTTTGACGGTGACATGAACCTAGCGGGTTCTATTTCGCCAGACGGAAAAGAATTAGTGATGGTAAACCGTACTAACGGACAGTATCATCTTGCTAAGAAAGAGTTGGCTACAGGTGCGTTTCAAGTTTTAACACGAACTCGCCTTGACGAATCACCGAGCATAGCGCCGAATGGCTCGATGATTATATACAGCACGCTCCACAATAATAAACAGGTACTTGCGCTAGTATCGATGGACGGCCGTTTTAAAGCACGTTTACCTGTGCTTGATGGACAAGTAAAGGCACCGGCTTGGTCGCCATATTTACAGTAATAATTGCTGGTTTACTCAAAATAGGAATCTACTCAATGCAACTTAACAAAATACTTAAAGGCCTGCTAATTGCTGTGCCAGTAATGACACTAGCAGCTTGTAGCTCATCTTCAGATATCGACGAAAATGCAGCTAACCAGTCAAACCAAGCAACTGTTGAGCAAACAACAACGGATACAGTTGAAGTAGCCACAATGACGCCAGAGCAACAAGCAGAAGAGCAACTTCGTCAAAAGTACGAAGCGCTTCGTCAAGAGCAAATTATCTACTTTGACTTTGATAAAGCGACAGTTGAAAGCAAATATGCAGACTTACTTCGTGCACACGCTGAGTTTTTAGTTAAAAATCCTTCTGTTAAAGTATTAATTGAAGGCCACGCAGATGAGCGCGGTACGCCAGAGTACAACATTGCACTTGGTGAGCACCGTGGACAAGCAGTTGAAAAATACCTACAAAGCTTAGGTGTTTCTGCAAGCCAAATGTCAGTAGTTAGCTACGGCGAAGAAAAGCCAATGGTTAAGACTCGCACAGAAGCAGCTTTCGCTAAAAACCGCCGTGCGGTACTAGTTTACTAAGATAAGAGATATTATGAAGCCGAAAATTATTTTGGCAGCCATGATATTGAGCGGGAGCACCCAGTTAATGGCTGCTCCCGCTCCTGTTTCAGAAGCTGCAAGTTCACAGTCAAGCATTGAAAAGCGTTTAGCAACACTTGAAAGTATGATGCAACAGCGTAATTTTTTACAAGTAGAGTTACAGCAACAGCTCAATTTACTGCAAGATGAAGTTAGTCAAATACGCGGAGTAACTGAAGAGCAAAGCTATAAGCTTGAAAAAGTACTCCAGCGTCAACGCGAGCTTTATCAAGAAATTGAGAACCGTGTTAGCCAAGCGTATGCAAAGCCGACCGTTCCAGCGCCTACAACAGACTACACACAGCCAAGTAATGAGCAGAGCTACAGCAGCGATTTATCTGAAAACGAAGCGTACGAACGTGCTGTTGCGCTTATAATGAAAGATAAACGCTACGACCAAGCTATTCCAGAATTTCAAGCGTTCTTAACAACGTATCCAAATTCAGTGTACACCTCAAACGCACATTATTGGCTGGGACAACTATTAACGATTAAAAATGACGGTGTAAAAGCAGCCGAGCACTTTAAAGTAGTTGTTAACGAATTTCCAAATTCAAATAAACGCCCAGATGCGATGTTAAAGCTTGGTACACTTTTACAAGAGCAAGGTTTGAAGGCAGAAGCACAAAAAATACTGAATGAGCTTATCAATCAGTACCCAAGTACAACTGCTGCTAAATTAGCCACAGATCGCTTATCAAAATAAATGTTGATGCTTGATTAGACTGCTTTTTGTCATAAGCGGTCTAAAATTGCTCAACTAGACATAAAAACTTAAAAAAAGAGACAATTTCGGTTGCACTCATTTTATAAATAAGTATTATAAGCGCCCGCAGCAAACGAATGGTAACCCCACTCGAAATGCGACAAAAAGAGCGGGTCATTAGCTCAGTTGGTAGAGCAGTGGACTTTTAATCCATTGGTCGATGGTTCAAGTCCATCATGACCCACCATTCTTTTTATATTAGAATGGTCCAATCGGCGGATTTACGCGTACTTACTTTTTATAAGTAAACCAGAGCGGGTCATTAGCTCAGTTGGTAGAGCAGTGGACTTTTAATCCATTGGTCGATGGTTCAAGTCCATCATGACCCACCATTCTCTATTGAATGGTTATAATCGGCGGATTTACGCGTACTTACTTTTATAAGTAAATCAGAGCGGGTCATTAGCTCAGTTGGTAGAGCAGTGGACTTTTAATCCATTGGTCGATGGTTCAAGTCCATCATGACCCACCATTCTCTATTGAATGGTTATAATCGGCGGATTTACGCAGCCTTACTTTTTATAAGTAAACCAGAGCGGGTCATTAGCTCAGTTGGGTGAACAAGAACCGAAACGAAGTTTCGCAGTCTTATGAACGCGAGTCAGGACGACGAGCCGGTCCCAAGCTTCAGGATGAATTAATGGCAGTTAGACACAGAGCGGGTCATTAGCTCAGTTGGTAGAGCAGTGGACTTTTAATCCATTGGTCGATGGTTCAAGTCCATCATGACCCACCATTCTCTATTGAATGGTTATAATCGGCGGATTTACGCAGCCTTACTTTTTATAAGTAAACCAGAGCGGGTCATTAGCTCAGTTGGTAGAGCAGTGGACTTTTAATCCATTGGTCGATGGTTCAAGTCCATCATGACCCACCACTTCTAGTACACTTTCTTAGACATGAAATATTTCCTACTATCTCCCTAATCTTTATTTATAAACTGCCTTGTTAGATTGCTATTATTTAGTGTTAGTTTCTCGTATAATTTGCACTATTAATTACACTGTAAATAAAGTGGACGAGAACAATGAGTTTAGCTCAAACTATTATGCCAGAAGGCTATATCTTTCCTCCTAAGCCAGCTCCGTTAACACAAGATGAAAAAGGCGAATATAAAGCGCGAATAAAGCAGTTACTGCAAGAAAAAAACGCGGTGCTTGTTGCTCATTATTACACTGATCCTGAAATTCAAGCACTCGCTGAAGAAACAGGCGGTTGTGTAGCCGATTCTCTAGAAATGGCACGCTTTGGCGCTAGACACGAAGCCGACATGATCATTGTCGCGGGCGTACGTTTTATGGGTGAAACCGCTAAAATTTTAACCCCCAATAAAACTGTGGTGATGCCAACACTTGAAGCGACTTGTTCATTAGATATTGGTTGCCCTGTGGATGAGTTTTCAGCATTTTGTGATCAACACCCAGACCGTAAAGTGGTGGTATACGCTAACACCTCTACCGCGGTTAAAGCGCGTGCTGATTGGATAGTTACCTCATCGTGTGCACTTGAAATAGTAGAGCACTTAGATGAGCAAGGTGAAAAAATTATTTGGGGCCCAGATAAGCATTTAGGCAGCTATATTCAAAAGAATACCGGTGCCGATATGATCATGTGGAACGGCGCATGTATCGTACATGACGAATTTAAAACCAAAGCCTTAAAAGACATGAAGGCATTGTACCCAGATGCGGGCGTACTTGTGCACCCAGAATCACCGGCTGAAATTGTTGAATTAGCCGATGCAGTTGGCTCTACTAGCCAGCTAATTAAAGCCGCTCAAACAATGAGCAATAAAAAGTTTATTGTAGCCACCGATCGCGGTATTTTTTATAAAATGCAGCAACTATGCCCAGAGAAAGAGTTTTTCGAAGCTCCAACGGCCGGTAGCGGCGCTACGTGTAAAACTTGCGCTCACTGCCCATGGATGGCAATGAATGGCTTACAAGCGATTGAGGAAGCACTGATTGATGCCAGCGGCAAAGAAGTATTTGTTGATATGGACTTACGCGAAGGCGCACTTAGATCGTTAAATCGCATGCTTGATTTTACAGCCAATATGGCAAAATAATAAATGGCAATATAACGCATTAGATAAAGGCGATACTCAGGTATCGCCTTTTTTATTTGCTTATGAGTAGTTAGTTTGATTATTGAGCAGTTAAAAGCGTGATGTTAAAAAGGCCTTGCACCAAGCAAGTGTATTTCATACTATAGCGCGCTGTTGCAATGCAACATTGTGGAGAGATGGCTGAGTGGCTGAAGGCGCACGCCTGGAAAGTGTGTTTAGGTTAATCCCTAACGAGGGTTCGAATCCCTCTCTCTCCACCATTATTCTATATTAGGACGTCTCAGGACGTCCTTTTTTGTGCCTGCAATAAAGTTAAATCAATAGCTTAGCGTCTCATCACGTCCCATCTTGTTTCACCCAAGCTCAAAGCTTTAGTATCCAATATGGTATTCCTCTAATAAACTGCCATAATAAGGAATACTAAATTAAATTGGAGTTAATTTGTTATGGCCAGATCTACAAAGCAACTTACTGACACAGCACTAAAAAAAGCAAAAACTGAAGGTAAAGATATAATTTTATCCGATGGTAACGGCCTACAAGTAAAAGTTAGAAAGAGTGGCTCTAAGCTCTGGAACTTCAACTACTACCATCCAATTACAAAAAAGCGTGTCAACATGGGGCTAGGTAAGTACCCCGATGTATCTATTGTAAATGCCAGAAAGCTAGCGCAACAAGCCAGAGAACTAGTTGCTTTAGGGAATGATCCAAAAGAGCATAGAGATGAAACCTTAGCTTTTAAACGGGCTCAAGAAGAGTTAACACTAAATAAAGTAGCTTTAGAGTGGTTTGAGGTTAAAAAGCCTGATTTTACGCAAGCTCATGGCGAAGATATTTGGCGCTCGTTAAATAACCATATACTGCCGGTTATTGGTAAATATCCAATTGGCAAAATTAACGCACCACAAGTCATAAAAATTTTAAGGCCCATAGAGGCTAAAGGTACTTTAGAAACAGTTAAGCGTTTGAGCCAAAGATTAAACCAAGTTATGACCTACGCAGTTAATAGTGGTTATATTCAAGCTAATCCGCTTGCTGGAATAAAAGAAACATTTAAAAAGCCACAAAAGCAAAACATGCCTTCGTTAAAACCAGAAGAGCTGCCTGAATTGATGCAAACGCTTGCAACGGCATCAATTAAACGTGTAACTCGTTTTTTGATTGAATGGCAGTTGCATACCCTTACCCGCCCTGGAGAAGCTGCCGGTACGCGTTGGGATGAAATTGATTTTGAGAATAAACTTTGGGTTATCCCAGCTGAACGTATGAAAAAGCGCAGAGAGCATGCCATTCCTCTATCAAATCAAGCTTTAGAGTTATTAGAATCAATAAAACCAATTTCAGGGCACAGAGACTTTGTTTTTCCGTCAGATAGAAACCCGAGAAATCATATCAATAATGAAACAGCTAATATGGCTCTAAAACGCATGGGTTTTGAGGGGCGGTTAGTAAGCCATGGCTTGCGATCGCTTGGTAGCACCACGTTAAATGAGCATGAGTTTAATCCAGATATAATAGAAGCCGCACTGGCACATGTAGATAAAAACCAAGTTCGCTCTGCTTATAATAGAGCTGAATACATAGAAAAACGTAGAGAGCTAATGAATTGGTGGAGCGACCATATAGGCAAAGCATCCCAAGGATCTTTATCTATATCAGGTACCGGGTGTCTGTCAAAGGTAGTTTAGTGTTTTATTTTTACAGTTAGTACCATATAAGAATTGATGTTTATGGAATCGTATAGCCTTATTTTATTTTGTATCTGTATTATCTTTTATGGTTTGCAGATATTTATTACTCATCAAAAGCAAAAAAATGAATTTAGACAGTATCAATTAGACCAAGAAGAAAAAGAATTACATTTAACGAGATTAAATGAGTTAGAAATTGAGCTTCGAACTCTAATTGATAAATTAGCGCAGAGTGAAGGAAGTATTCTGTTGTTGAGAGAGGAGTGCAATTTTAAAATAATATACAGAGCATCAAACAAAATACTTTTAGATTTCCAATATGATTTATCTCAAAATGAATTTTTAATTATATCGATTTTTCTAAAAAACTATCGTTATTACCAAGATCGTTTTGTAACTAAAGCTTGGCTGCTAGATAAAATGAGAGAAATTATACTCGATAGGTATAGTGGAACTAGACGCTGTCCTTTAGGGGAATATATCGAAAATTAAGAGGTCTGCTGCAGTACTGTGTTGTGAGCAAAGAAAGCTTTTTTAATACAAATCATTCAGTCACTGGGTGAGGCAATGAGCTGGTTAGAAAGGGAGTTAAGTTGGGATGTGTCTGCAACAGAGCTTAGACACTTAACCGGTAGAATAGGGGAACTGTACGTCACACTTATAACTAATGGGCGTATGGCAACTGAGGCTAACCAGGCAGGGTACGATGTTGTATCAAGTAGTGGCGCGCGAATATCAGTCAAAACAACAGGTAGAATGCATAAAGGTGGCCATATAAGCTTTAATACTAATACACTAGACTTGGTCGATCGTATAATTATTTTAAGAATCAATACAGATGAGATGCAAGTTGAAACTTTATTAGATGCGCCCGTTGAAGAAGCTAAAAAATTAATGAGTGATGCAGTATCGGGAAAAAGCTGTATAACAATGAGCAAGTTAATAAATCAACCTACTGAGCCACGTATATTATTAAATGTAAAGGAAGCAACATGGAATAACTACAAATTGGTGGAGCTAGAAAACGGTACTATTGAAGTGCTTTTAAATGACGAGCTTGTAACACCAAGTAAGCCTTACTTACGTGATATTGCTAAAGAGTTAGGGGTTTCAATTTTAAATGGCAACGGAAATCCATTTAATACACGGCAGTTGGGTTCTGTGTTGATTAAAGAGTTATTAAATTAAAGCTATTGTTATTTATACGCAGTAGTCTACAGGCAAGAAATAAGACCTCTAATCCACTGAGCTCAAACAAGTTTCATTAACTATGTAATTTATGTATTATGCAGATTCCTCATACAAAAGGAACGTTGATGAAGAATGTACTACTAATAGTTACCGGTGCAAGCCCGCAGGTATTAACCGAAACTCTTTTTGCGCTTTATCAGCAGGGTAAGCCTATGCCTGAAGAGATTTTTGTTATTACCACAAAAAGCACCAAGGCTATGCTCACCGATGGATTATTTAAGCAGGGCTATTTAGCTAAACTAATAGCAGACTATAAACTTCCCAACATTAAACTCCCCGATGAAAACATATGGCTTATAGAAGACGATAATGGCCAACCTATTAATGATGCTAAATCTGAAATAGAACAGACCTACATGGCCGACTTTATTACACGTAAAGTATTTGAACTCACCAATAAGAACGATATCAGCATTCATGCATCTATTGCGGGTGGCCGTAAAACAATGGCGTTTTATTTAGGCTATGCCATGTCGTTGTTAGGGCGCGAGCAAGACTCACTTAGTCATGTATTTGTTAATGATGAATTTGAATTTGTCAGAGATTTTTACTACCCAACTCCCCACGACCATATTATTGACGGTAAAAACGGCACTCAAGTTAATTGTATAAATGCAAAGGTAACCCTTGCCGAAATTCCATTTGTGCGAATGCGCCAATCTATCGACGAAACACTCATTGCCAACATGCAAAGTGCATCATTTAGCCAAACAGTAGCAAGCTTAAACTCAGCGCATAAAAAAGATTTAACCTTAGAGGTAAACGCAAAAGCAAAAACACTCACCTTTGCGGGTGTCGAAATTAAACTTACCGCAAAAGAAACCGCCTTTTATTTATGGTTAAACCAATACAGCCAAAGTGAACATAAAAAGCTAGTGGTGAGTCGTGATTTTGAAGAGTCTTTGCGTTACAGCAAAGAATATCTCATGCATTTACAGCAAAATAGCAGTGATTTACGTATATTCCGTGATACGTTTGGCATAGAGCCCGAAGATTTTAGAGACGGTTTACACAGTAATTTAAAAGTAATGGAAAAAACCTTTGTGCAACAAACGCGCAGCCGCATAAACAATAAAATAAATAAGGTGTTACCAAACGAGCTTGCTAAAAAAGTAGCGATTGACTCTAATAACCAAAGCTTTGAAACAAGCTACTGGTTAAGTGCAGTAACACACAATATAAAAATAAATATAACGGCTTAATATTCGCAAGCTTGCAAACGCATAAAAATAATAACGCATGCTAAATTAGTTGATAAGGAATTAATCAGGAATGAAGCAGTCAATGAACTTTGAACACATTCAATCTAAGTGGCCAGAGCTACACCAGTTAGCCGCTTTTGCAGAAGACTATGCGATTAGCGATCCACAAAGCTCATTGGTTAAGCTGCGTTGTTTTGCCGAAAAAGTAGTAGGTTACTTATATAAAGAACTTAGTTTACCTGTTTTACCCACTTCTAACATTTTTGATAAACTTACCGCCGACGACTTTACCAGTGCCGTACCGCGTTTAATTACCGATAAACTTCACGCCATTCGTAAAAGTGGTAATCAAGCAGCCCACGAAGGCAAAGTTGATCAACAACAAGCTATTTGGATATTAAAAGAAAGCTACTTTGTAGCCTCGTACTTATTTATGGCGTATGCCAATGGCACGCAACAAGAGTGCCCAGAGTTTAAAGCGCCTGAGCAAACACAGCCGACTAACCAAAGTGATGCCGAGTTTGCAAAAAAGAACAAGCAACTCACCAAGCAGCTAGCCGAAAATCAGGCCCGTTTAAAACGCGCACTTGACGAACTAGAAGCCGCAGAGCTTGCACAAAAACAAGCACAGCAGCAAGCAGCAAAACTAAAACAAACTATTGATTCTGAAAAGCTGGCTCAGGTTAAAACCCGCAATGAGCAAATTGTTAACTCTAGTTTTAACTTTAACGAAGACGAAACCCGTAAACGCATTATCGATTTAGATTTACGTAATGCTGGTTGGCACGTTGCACTTGACGACGAATCAACAGAAGACGTTGGCAAAGAAGTAAAAGTAACAGATCAACCTACAACAACAGGCGTAGGTTATGTTGATTATGTATTATGGGATGACGACGGTAAACCACTTGCGGTAATAGAGGCAAAACGCACTCGCGAAAATATCGAAAAAGGCCGCCAGCAAGCAACGCTTTATGCAAATGCGCTCGAAAAGCAATATGGCCAACGCCCTATTATTTTTTATTCAAACGGCTGGGATATAAAAATACTCGACGACACGCAAGGCTATAATAGCCGTGGTTTATACGGTTACTACTCAAAAGATTCTCTACAGTACTTAATAAAGCAGCGCACACTTAAAAAAGACTTAAATAAAACGCCGATAGACACTGCTGTGGCAGGGCGTTTGTATCAAATGGAAACCATAACCCGAGTGTGTGAGCGTTTTAGTGATAAACACCGCAAAGCGCTTATAGTTCAAGCAACCGGCACAGGTAAAACACGCGTATCGATTGCCCTTGCCAAACGGCTGCTCGATGCAGGTTGGGCTAAGCGCGTACTATTTTTATGTGACCGAAAAGAACTACGCAAACAAGCGGGTAACGCCTTTACCGAATTCACCAAAGAGCCAGTACATATTGTTGGTAAAAGCGCTAAAAACACAGCAGCCAGCGCGCGGGTGTTTATAGCAACGTACCCAGGTATGCTACGCATAATGAACAAGTACGACGTAGGCTATTTTGACCTAATAGTTGCCGACGAATCGCACCGTTCAATTTACAATATATATGGTGATATTTTTAAGTACTTTGATGCACTCGAGGTAGGCTTAACCGCCACTCCGGTTGAAATGGTATCGCGCTCAACGTGTGATTTGTTTGGTTGCGATTACAAACTACCCACAGCCAACTACCCACTTGAAGACGCCATAGAGCAAGGCAACTTAGTTCCTTACAAAATTGTAAGTTACACCACACAGTTTTTGCGCGAAGGCATTAAAAAAGACAACCTAACCGATGAGCAAATAGCCCAATTAGAAGACCAAGGCATCGACCCTAACGAGCTTGACTTCGACGCAAAACAAATAGACGAAGCCATTAAAAATAAAGACACCAACAGGCTCATACTGCGTAACTTAATGGAGAAAGGTCTGCGCGATAAAGACGGCCAACTACCCGGTAAAACAATTATATTCGCCCGTAACATAGCCCACGCCGAATTAATGGCGCAGCTGTTTAGCGAGCTTTACCCGCAGCATGGTGCTAATTTTTGCCGCGTTATTCACTCAAAGTACGAACGCGCTGAAGAGCTAATAGACGACTTTAAATCAAGCGACGAAAACAGTATGCGTATAGCTGTATCGGTCGATATGCTCGACACCGGCATAGACGTACCAGAATGTGTAAACCTTGTATTTGCCAAACCCATAAAATCAAAAGTAAAATTTTGGCAAATGATTGGCCGTGGCACACGCTTATGCGAAAACCTATACGGCCCAGGTCAGCACAAAACTCACTTTTTAATATTCGATCACTGGGCAAACTTTGAATACTTTGACGAAAACCCAGAAGAAGACGACGTAAAACAAGCAAAATCGTTACTGCAAAAACTATTTGAAACGCGGGTAACCCTTGCACAAACGGCCCTCAAAAAAGCAAATATGGATGTGTTTGATCACACCATTAAATTAATTCACGACGATATTTGCCTACTGCCAATGGAATCAATATCGGTGCGCGAGAACTGGCTAGTGGTCGAAACCTATAAGGATTTTAAACGTCTTAATCAATTTGCACCGCAAACGGTAAGCGATCTGCTTGAAAAAGTAGCGCCACTTATGCAATGGCGTAACATAATGGGGCAAAGTGAAGCGTATAAGTTTGATTTAGAGCTAACCACTATCCAAACACTAATATTTACCGATGCAAACCAAATTGATTTAGCTAAACAAAGTGTAATGAACAAGGTTGAATCGCTTCAAATGCACCTAAACGAAGTGCGTAGCAAAGCACCTGCCATAGCAGAAATACAAACACAGCAGTATTGGCAGTATTTAACCCATGCAGCGCTTGAGCAAAGCCGCATTAATTTACGCAGTATTATTCACCTGCGTAATAAAAGCGTGAAGCCACCAACAAGTGATTTTGTGCTTGATATAACTGAAGACGAAAATCAAATTAAAGAAGCCGACAGGCTTACAAAAATAGTCTCTATTGATTATCAAATATACCGCCAAGAGGTTGAAAAAACACTCACCCCATTATTTGAAACCGACAGCGTACTTAAAAAAATCCGCAATGGCGAACAAGTATCCGAGGCCGATTTAGCGCAATTAAGCTCGTTAGTGCATACGCAAAACCCAAGTGTAGATTTAAATACATTAAAAGAGTTTTTTCCCGAATCAACCGCGACGCTCGACAAAATATTGCGTACCATAGTCGGTATGGACAAAAACGCCATAGAGCAGAGCTTTACTACCTTTGTGCAGCAAATACACACCCATGTAAATGCTAAACAACAGCGCTTTATTGGTATGCTTAAAAATCACCTAATTCGCCATGGCGCTATTGAAATAGCCCAGCTTTATGATGCACCCTTTACACAAATACACGACATGGGGCTCGATGGTGTTTTTAGCCAGCAACAAGCTGACGTAATAGAGCAATTTATTAAGCAGTTTGACGTAAAACTTGGCAGCAAAGCTCAAAGCGTTGAAAAGCAAATACACCTTTAATTTTATAAGCGCGTAATTTACTCCGCACTTAAACAGCACTAACTAGGATACACATTAATGATAACCGGACCTTTAAAAAGTAAAATAGATAAGCTATGGGAAGAATTTTGGACAGGCGGCATCACTAACCCGCTTACCGTAGTAGAGCAAATTACTTTTTTAATGTACGCCCGTATGCTCGACATGAACGAGCAAGCCGATGAAAAACGAAGTGCACGTACTAAGCAGCCGTTTAACCGCCGCTTTAACGACGATGAGCAACATATTCGTTGGCAAAACCTGCGCCATTTAGGCGCAGAAGAGCTATACAAACTGGTTAAAGATGAACTGTTTCCGTACTTTTCAAAAACCTCAGGCGATGTTTCGCCAGAAGGCGCGATATTTAATGAGTTTATGAAAGACGCGCAATTGATGATTCAAAAGCAAAGCCTATTGGTAAAAGCGGTTGAAATGGTAAACGACCTGCCGCTTGAAAACTCAGACACCAAAGGCGATTTATACGAATACTTGCTTAGCAAACTCACCACCGCAGGCATAAACGGCCAATTTAGAACGCCGCGCCACATTATACGCGCCATGGTTGAAATGATGGACCCAGATGTAACCAGCCAAATATGTGACCCATCAACCGGCACCGGTGGCTTTTTATCGGTAAGTTACGAATACCTATTGCAAAAATACACATCAACCGAGGGCATCGACCGCGAGCCCGTGCTTGATGTAGATGGCAACGTACAATGTGATGATAGCGGCAAACCGCTTGCAAACTTACTTTACTCAGGCGATTTAATAACCCCAGAGCAGCGCAGCCACATAGATGCTCACATGTTCAACGGCTTTGATTTTGACGCTACCATGCTACGCGTAGCTGCCATGAACTTAGTAATGCACGGTATTAAACAACCGGGCATTCATTATCAAGATACCCTAAGCCAAAACTTTAAAGAGCACTACCCGCAAAAGGCCAAAGAAGGCTTTGACATAATACTCGCCAACCCGCCATTTAAAGGCAGCCTAGACGAAGAAGACGTATGCCCCGAGTTATTACGCAAAGTAAAAACTAAAAAAACCGAGCTGCTCTTTGTTGCCCTTATAGAGCGCATGTTAAAAATAGGCGGACAGTCAGCCACTATTGTACCTGATGGCGTATTATTTGGCTCATCAAAAGCGCACGTACAACTGCGTCAAATGCTGGTGGATAACAACCAGCTAGAAGCGGTAATTTCATTGCCAAGCGGCGTGTTTAAACCCTACGCCGGTGTATCAACCGCCATACTCATATTTACCAAAGGTGGCAGCACCGATCATGTATGGTTTTACGACGTACAAGCCGATGGTTTTAGCTTGGACGACAAACGCACGCCAATAAAAGCTAATGACTTACCAAGCCTAATTAGCGAATTTAAAGCCCGTGATAAAGCACAGGCGACTTGTGATAGCAACGATAAAACCCAGAAAGCCTTTTGGGTAAGTAAAGATGACATAGCCAGCAATAAATACGACCTGTCAATCAACCGCTATAAAGAAGTGGTATACGAAGAAGAAACGTACGATGCGCCAAAAGAGATTTTAGGTAAATTAGTGAGCTTAGAAAATGAGATACTGGCTGATTTAAAAGAGCTGGAGGGGATGCTGTGAGTTGGCCTTTAGCTAAATTTAAGGATGTTGCTCAAATTGTTACTGGCTCGACTCCAAAAAAAGTTGATGGTAACTATAACGGTACAGTGCCTTTTGTGACACCAGGAGATTTAGGCTCTAACGCCCTGATATCGAATGCGAAAGTAACCGTTACAGAGAAAGGTGCTAAGTCAGGTAGGCTCTTACCCAAAGGTACAGTAATGGTGTGTTGTATTGGTGCAACTATAGGGAAAGTAGGAATAGCTGAGCGCGATGTAATTTCAAATCAACAAATCAATAGTTTAATTTTTGATGAATTGCAGGTTTATCCTAAATATGGCTATTACTTTTGTTTAACTATTAAGCCTTTATTGTTGAATCGCTCAAGCTCTACAACAATGCCTATCGTAAATAAGAGTAATTTTTCAGAGTTTGAAATCCCATTACCACCACTGGACGAACAAAAACGAATTGCCGCGATTTTAGATAAAGCTGACGCCATCCGCCGCAAACGCCAACAAGCCATCCAACTCGCCGATGACTTCCTGCGCAGCGTATTCCTAGATATGTTTGGTGATCCAGTAACTTGGAATAAAAATGATATTGCCAAAGGCTGGACTGTCAAGCCTATAGAAGAGATCTCACTATTAAAAAGAGGTTATGATTTACCCAAGCAAAGTAGGCTTGAAGGTAATATTCCAATATATGCAGCAAATGGAATTACGGGTACTCATAATGAATTCAAGGTTAAAGGACCAGGAGTTATTACGGGTAGAAGTGGAACTATTGGTAAAGTTATTTATTCAGAAAATGATTTTTGGCCATTAAATACAGCTCTTTATGTTACTAACTTTTATGGAAATAATCCTAAATACATAGAATGGTATTTAAGATTTTTAAACTTAGAGAGGTATGTTCAGGGTGCTGGTGTGCCAACTTTAAATCGAAATTTATTTTTGAAAGAGGTTTCTGCTGTTCCTCCTAAGGCTGAGCAGGATCGGTTTGAAGTCATTTGTAAGTTGGTGAGTCAATTAATATTTAAAAATTTAGATTTTAATAAAAAAGAGCTTTTCAACTCACTAAGCCAAAAAGCCTTTGCGGGCGAACTATAACGCTATTTATAAAAATAAGAACAAGGAAGTTAGATGAGTCAAAGAGAATTAAATAAAAACATAATCAACGTAGAGCTTTTAAAACAAGCTGTTTACTTCACGCGTAAGGATAAATAATAAATGCAGGGACAAATAAAACGCATGAACGAAGTGGGCTATACGGTATTTTTAACACCCACGCCATTACTTAGCTACGAGGAGTTGGTATTAAAAAGCTTAGGATCAAACACCTACCGTGGCTTTCATCGTAAAAATAATAATTGCTTAGGCGCATCACATACCTTTAGAGATGTGCTAACTAAAAAGAAAGATTATTTAATACGCGAGCTCAATAATCTCACTTCTGAAAAACAGTTAAATACGCTTGCAAACGAGTTATGTAGTGAGCTAAAAAGTGAACTGAGTAAAAATATTAAACCTTTGCAATTGCAGTCGTTTAATAAAGTGCGAAAGCCCATTGATATTGTATTTGAGCACTTTATTGCAATGGGGGAAGATTTCGCACCAGCAAGAAAAACCGCCACACCATGGCTATTTTTACCCCTTGATAGCCAAATTTTTCAGTCTGAATTTATATTTACCGCCCAAGAAGCGAAGGCTTTAGGCATCAAGCGCCGCTTTACATATAAAGACATACAAACAGCGCAGCACTACGCAGATATACAAAACTTTTTAAAAGATAAAGCGACAAAAATAAGTTTAAACCACCGTATTTATTTTGATTTGGTTTGGAATAAGCGCTTTGAAAGCAACGGCACCAACTTATTTTTAACCAACCCAAGCAAAAATAGGTAAACATTTAGTTACTTAAAAATAGTAACTACAAAATATTAAAATTTTAATTATAAAGTAAGAAATACCCGCATTCTAAGGGATTAGGAGAAAGTAATGTTTGAAGATTTACTATTAAATGCAGATTTATTATGGCCAGATGCATTGTTAGGGCGCTGGTTTATTATTGCCATGCTATTACTTTTTGGGTTTGCGATTATCTGCGTTTTCAAATTAAGTAGTAATAGTAAAAAAACAATAAAAGGCGTTGAGGAAATTGTAGCGGGCCAAACTACAAGTTCGCTTTACGATAATATTGCTACTATCAAGGATAAAGCAAAGGCCTCAAACAACGAGGTAGTTAAAAACCTTTGGCGTGAGTTTGATGAAAGCTTAGTGCTCGACCATCGAGAGAAAGGGGTTTATAACACCTTAGATGCAGAGCACTTTTTTAATCCAAGAACACTGGCCTCTGGCATCACTTCAAATAGATTACTCGCCGCAGCTCCCTCTTTTTTAACCGCAATTGGTGTATTAGGTACTTTTTTAGGCTTAACAATGGGCTTAAAAGGGTTGCACATGGAGACGAAGGAAATAGAAGCCCTAAAAGATGGTATTACGAGCATGATTAATGGCTCGGCAATGGCATTTGTGACCTCTGTTTGGGGGGTAGGGCTTAGTTTATTGCTTAATGTGTTTGAGAAGAACACAGAGCGAAGAATAGTTAAAAAAGTAGTAAAAGTTCAGCAAACTATCGATTTTTTATTTCCTCGTTTGCCTGCTGAAAAGTCACTTGTTGATATTTCTAAAAACACCAGTGATAGCAGTGAAGCACTGCAAGAATTGCATGAGCGAATTGGTAATAAATTACAGGAGACGATTTCGGGTGTGAGTGACAGCATGCAAGATGCTTTTACTAACGCACTTAACAATGTAATGGCACCTGCTATGCAGTCGTTAGTCAGTAATGCCAGCCAACAAACCAGCGGCGTGCTGGAGCATTTAATTAGTAACTTTACCGAAAGCATGCAAGCGGCAGGCAGAGGCCAAGGCGAGCTTATACAAAAGTCGACTGAACAAATGCATGAGGCAGTAAGTAGCCTGAGCGCGCAAATGAGTGCAGTGCTTGAACAAAGCAGTAATCAAGCTGAGCTAATGGCCCAGCAACAAGCGGGGGCATCATCGCAATTTAACCAGCAACTAGAAGCGATGCTGAACAAAAGCGAAGAACGTCAACAGCTTATGGAGCAAAAACTGTTTGCAGCGATTGAGTCGCAACAGGAATCGCAAGCAACACGTGAAGCAAACCATGTAGATAATTTACAGTCGGTATTAGGTGGTTGGTTAACTGAGCAATCGCAAACGCTTAATAAGCTTTCTGACTCTATGGCTGAAGTACAAAGCGCTATGGGCGAATCGAACCGTGGATTTGTTAATGAGCTTTCGAGTCAAAACGAAAAAACAACGGCGCAGCAACAGGCGTTCACCAGTGGCCTTGAAACCAGCTTACAAAGCTTTATGCAAAGCACTGAACAGCGTCAAAAGGTGCTTGAAGAAACGTTTGGCTCATTAATTAACAGCCAACAGCTTGAAGCCTCCAAGCGTGACTCAGAATATCGTGAGCAATTACAAACGCAGTTAGGTAAGTGGCTAGCACAACAAGACCAAATGCTTACCTCGATGACTGATGCAGTAAAACGTACGCAAACGCATATGGATTCGGTTATTGCACAACATAAAGACGTTATTGGAGAACTTAAAACGGTTGCGGAGTCATCTGCTACAAGTAGCCAAAACCTGAGCAATAGCGCCAACCAAATTGGGGTGTTATCGGGTAATCTATTAAAGGCAACAGAGCTGTTTGATACGCGCTTAGCTGATATGACCGACACTATTAAAGGTATTTCTGCGCAAAATGATGGATTAGCAAATCATGTAATTGAACAAGCTAAAGTGCTAAGAGGGCTCGAAACCTCGCTTGTTGCAACAACAGAGCAGTTTGGTAGTACGGCAAAATTAGCTCAAAGCGGCTTTAGCGAAATGAAAACACACCAGAGTGAATTTATACGTGGTGTTGAAGCGTCATTTGAGGGATTAAGTAATACGTTAGCTAAGCAAGTATCGGATATTGAAAAGCAAACAAATGAGTGGCTACGTAGTTATTCATCAGAGGTAAATACCCAAGTTAAAGAGCGAATGGAGACCTGGAATACCACAACCCTTGAGTTTGGTGACCAGATGCGCCGAACTGTGAGCTCTATTTCTGATTTAGTGGATGAATTGGAGCGTAGCTAATGCGGGTATTTAGAAGCAACCAAGTAAATGTTGATGAAGAAAACCCGTATTGGATGTCGTTTTCGGATATTTTGTCGGGTTTGCTTATTTTATTTGTTTTAGCGTCTGTTGTGTTAATGGTTGAGCTTATGGAAGCCAAAGAAGAGCTAGAAAATAAACAACAAGCATTTACTCAAGAGCTAGAAATGCTGCACATGGCTGAGGGTGTTCGTAAAACGATATTACACGAAGCTGCTGATTTACTGCGTAAGCGAGGCATACAAGTCACGGTTAGCGAAAATGAAACGGTATTAAGTATACCTAACGATATTTTAGGGTTTGATAGCGCTGCATTTAATATAAGTGCTCAGTTTGAAGGCACTGCACTTGAAATAGGTGAGGTGCTAGCTGAGGTTATAAATAAAGATAACCGTGAGCAATTTCTTGATACTATTTTTATTGAAGGGCACACCGACAGTAAAAACTTTTATGGCATGATGGGTAAGGGTAATTGGGGCTTATCGACCTTTAGGGCGATTTCGTTATGGGAGCTTTGGGTTAAATTACTGCCAAGCCAACATGATTTAGCTAGTATTACTAACAAAGAAGGCAACCCACTTTTTTCGGTGAGTGGCTATGCGGCAACAAGGCGCATGGTTGTTGAAGAGCTAACAGAGAGTGATTTTAGATCAAACAGACGCATTGATATACGCTTTACAATTCGTAGACCCACCAGTGCTGAATACGAAACAGTAAGAAGCCGTTTGGAGATGCCTTAATTATGCTGCATTTACCTCCTATTCCAGAGCTTGCTCAGTTTAACTGGGAGCGTATGTCACAACAGTGGAGTAGCCTAACAGTACAAACAAAAAAAATTGCTGATGGTGCAGGGCAAGGCGAAGAGTTTAAAGCCCTTGAGCAACAGGTTAATCGCTACGTTATGTACGATCAAAAAGAAAAGCTTAAACAAATTTTAATTAAGCGAAAAGGCGTGCGTGTTTTAACTCAGTTATGGATTGATAAAGAAGACGTAAGAAAAGCCTCATTAAACGAAGAAACAATAGATTACATACAAGCTAAACATCCCAAACTGGGTATGTCGTCGTTAATGAATTTAATCTCACTGGTTTATCGATATTTTGATGCACTGGTTAATGGCAATATTTTTAACCGATTAACGCAGTGGCTTAACCAGCAAATAGAGCAACGTTTAAAAGATCGCAAAAATACAAGCGACACAATATTATCGGTCCTTAACCAAGCTAAATGGCTGCTAGATTTAACCGCTCCTAAGGCTTTGGTTAACCTTGCCAAACAAAATCATTTAGACTTAAACGAACAATTAAAAAAACTACGCTTAAACGAGCTGCCGCAAGGGCGATTTTTAGATATTTGCCACGCGCAATACTACTTAGATACGCTAAGAGAAATACCTGTTGGTGAGCAACATGATGTACTGCATGAGCTATTAAAGCATGACGTTGCCACTATGCCTATTGAAGAAGGTAAACGAATAGGGCACATAGCGCTTGAAATTATTATTGATCGCTCTGCTGGCGCGCCCAGTGAAATATGGCAAAACTTTGTACTGAACTTAGCGGGCGACCCGCGTATTGCTAATACTGCTACAAATTACCGCCAGTGGTGGAAGCCCATTGGTGAGAATAGAGTGAAAGCAGTAACAAGTTGGCTTGCCAAAGAAGACTTACGGTTATTTTTAGGCGCTATTGAAGAGTACGCAAATTACACCGGTGATGAAGCGCTAAATAGAATGTTCCCTGCTCGTAAGCGCTTTTTAGAAGGGCTTTATGAACATGGGTTTGTACGAAACACCCGCTTGATGCTTGGTAATAATGCTGCGAAGACAGTAAAGACTGTATTGGGTAATAACTTAAATATCAATTATATAAATTTAAGTGGCTCCCAAGAAACTCATACTTCTATTATCTATTTAGATTGTGGAGACTTTCACATAGTAGAAGGTTCACATGAGTTTAAACTCTGGATATACATGGGGCTTCCGAGTGAAAAGCTAATAGATTATTCTCTCAGTGAATTTACTCGTTCTGATTTAATACATCGCTTTCCACGAGAATTTAGGAATACTTATCCTAACAGCAACTATAAAGATATAACTCATTCGCCTACGACTTGGCAAAACAGAGCGATAGAGTTTTTAACAGAGAACGGTGTTGAGCTCGATTTAGAAAAGTTGTTTTATAAAGATGAATACATTAGGTATATAAATCGTTATGGACTGCCTGTAGTCAATAAGGCAGTTCTGGAAAACAGTATGCTAGAAGATTGCTTGATAAATGCTTTAAAAGTTTATCCACAATTGCTATCTAAAGATTTGGCTAAAGTATTAAGTACAGACTTCAACTTTACTGCTGGCCACGAAACAGTACATAAAAAACTTAATAAAATGCGTTTAGAGAACAAAGTAAGTAGAGATGAAGACTTTAAATGGAAGTTAGTAGATAGTACTTCGAGCATTTAAAAAGGAATTAATAAAAATATGTCACTTGTTAGTTTGATAAAAGGGCTTTTGCCTAATAATAAAAATAGTCATTTAGCGGACGATAAATACTCTCTAGTCTATGACTCATACGGCGTTAATTTTGCCACTGATGAAGCTTCATTCCATTGCCTTAACAAAGGTGAGGGCGGAGGTAGCCAGCTTATTCAGCATGTTGTACTTAAAATGCTACAAGAGCGAGATATTGCACAGCTTATACCCAATGGCTTTAGACTAGACAGCGAACAAGCATGTTTATTAGACCCCGAAGATACAGACGTTTTAGGGTTACCGCCTTTTTTTAACAACGACTTTGATGTTGATATTCAAGGTAGAACAACTAAAAGTAGTTTTACGCTGCAGTTGTTTGCAAAGCTAGAAAATCAAAAATACCCAGTAAAAAGAAAAGGACCGATACTTTTTTTTAGTGAGCAAACACAATATTTAATGACGCCAGAGCAGCTTAATGCTGTTTTAGCCGTAGAAAAACATTCGTCGCTTACGCCCGATGACCGCACTGAGCTAAATAATGTGTTGGCAGTTGCTAAGTTACAGCAAGCAGTTAAAGATGGGTTAAAACTAGATTTAAAACATTTTGATAAGTTTGATTTAGTACAACCAGAACACATCACAGTAACTGCAAACCAAAGGGCTGATGGTAGTTTAGAGCTTAGCCCAAGCTTTGGTGATGGCTCTTCATCCGACGACTTACAAAATCGTTTAGCTCAGCTCCAGGGCGACGGGCAAGTAATGCGAATAAAAGATCGCATTGTTTTACTGACTGACGATAAAAAACAGGCAGTTAAAGAAGTACTGCAAAATAGAACCATTCCTGCACACAAAGTGGCAGAATTTATTAAAACCCCTTCAGCTTTTTTAGATGCATCTATTTTAAACCTCGATCTTGGGTTTTCTCTCAGAGTTGCTGGTATTGGCAAAATGGTACACATTCCTTTTGGTCAAGACAGTGACGGTAGCAATGGCTGGTTTTCGACTAACACAGACAGTGAACCACCAGAGCGATTGGTAAAGTTGCTTGAGTGCGAGGAAGACGTTGTATCGTTTGAGCAAAGCTACCAGCAAGCTAAAGGGCAAAATGCTGATAGTGTCTTTGTTGATGATGAGTCAATTGATATACGCGATGAGCAGCGCGTAACTGAAACACTCGCAGAGGTAAGGGAAAATTTGGCAAATCCATCCAATGAAACGGATATATCTGATACTGATGATTTGCCGGTTAAAAAAGAACAAGTTTCTTTATTGCTTAAAGACACCGAAGAACATAATAAAGATATCGTTAATAAAGTTTCGCAGCTTAATAAAAGTATTACCTTTGACAGAACTAATTTAGCAAGAACACCTTTTCCTCACCAAGAGTCCGGCATTAGTTGGATGCTGTCGTTGCTCAAATCAGCGCAGCTAGATAACTATGATGATATGTATCGAGTGCAGGGGGCTTTGTTAGCGGATGATATGGGGCTAGGTAAAACCTATATGACGCTGGTAATGATGGCTGAGTACCTGACGATACAAAGGCAAAATAATAAATCAGAAAAGCCTATATTAATAGTTGCACCGCTTAGCTTATTAGAAAACTGGGAACAAGAGGTTGATGCTACTTTTAATGAGTCGCCATTTAGGGATATTAAGGTATTACAGTCAGCAAGAGATTTAAAAGAGTTTAGAGTTAAAGGTGCTGAAAGAGAGTCTATGCAGCTGGCCACAGTTATCGATGACTCTCATGCAGATCACGAATCTATTCGTTACGCTTTACATGTTGGAGCTGATGCAGCTACAAAGCGCTTGGACATGGATAGACGTGTTGTTATTACTACCTACCAAACACTTCGAGACTATCAGTTTTCACTATGCGTAATTGATTGGGGGGTGGTGGTATTTGATGAAGCTCAGAATATTAAAAACCCGAATACCCAAGCCACTCGGGCAGCTAAAGGCTTAAAAGCTGATTTTAAGTTATTGGCAACAGGCACCCCTGTTGAAAATAGCTTAAGTGAGTTTTGGTGCTTAATGGATACAGCACAACCAGGGTTATTAGGCGATTGGGGCTATTTTAGAGAACGCTGGATCAAGCCAATAAGCAGTGCTAATGAAGAAGAAAAAGCAGAGGTACGTTTAGACGTTGGCAACGACTTACGTAATGCTGCAGGCCAGTTTATGTTACGTCGAACCAAGGAAGACGAACTAACCGGAATGCCGACTAAAACAATAAAAACAGGCATTCATAAAGATTTAGCCGACAATATGGCATTTGCACCTGAACTCGCTCGTAATATGACCGGCGGACAATTACTTGGCTACAACCAAATTGTTGAAGATTATAGAGCTGAAAAAGCGAAAGAGCAGGGCGGCGGCCATGCTTTAACTGTGTTACAGCAATTAAGGGCTGTTAGTTTGCATCCAAGGCTTGATGAGGTTTTTAAACAGCCACCTAATAATGCAAAAGATGCTCAGCGTAATTTACAAGAGTCTGAAAAGTTGCGCATGTTGTTAGATATATTGTCAGATATAAAAAACAAAAAAGAGAAGGTAATAATTTTTGCAACAACCAAAAAACTTCAAGCTGTTCTTAAAATATGCCTAGATAAAATTTATGAGCTAAACATCCATGTTATTAATGGTGATAGTAAAGCGATGGCAACTAAGAAAGAACAGCTCTCTCGTAAAGGGATGATCACCGACTTTGAAGCCAAAGACGGCTTTAATATTATTATTATGTCGCCTGTTGCGGCAGGCGTTGGCCTAACAGTTATTGGTGCAAATCACGTAGTGCACTTAGAGCGCCATTGGAATCCAGCAAAAGAGGCGCAAGCTACCGACCGTGTTTATCGTATTGGTCAAAAAAAGCCTGTGTTTATTCACTTACCCTGCCTTTTACATCCAGAATATGATTCGTTTGATGTGAACCTAGACAAGCTACTTGCAAAGAAAACAATGCTAAGAGATGCAGTAGTAACCCCTGAAGTGGTGAGTGAGCATGAACTAATGTCGTCAATGGGGTTATGAGGTTAAATCTATGAAACTCCAGCTAAGCGCCTCAAACGCACTTAATAAATACCTAAAAGCTGATTTACCTCGTTTGCCTAATGAACCAGGTAAACAAGCGGGGGTAAATACCCTCATTAGCGATAGTCATTGTTTTAACTGGCAATTACAGATTATTGATAATAGATATAAATCTCGTGAAAAAACAATCATAGTTTGTGAGGCTAATAGCCGCTTTACGTTTTTTATACCGGTTAGTTTAAAGCTATCGCAAGGAGAGTTAACTCAGCGCTTAGAATATGAGTGGCAATTAATGATGGCACAAACACTTGAGGTGTATCAGTTAATACCACGCAGCGATATAGCGGTGCTGTTAAGTGAACTCGCTAAAATAGAATTCACGCCGCACTGGGTTAAAAACACCGATTTAAGTATAAGCGGGCATATTAGCGACGCTGCACTTTGGGTTACCCAAACACTAGAGGAAGAGGGACTTTATAATTTACCTAAAGCCCTTGCCATTGAGTTAGCTATTTACTTAAACACCCAACCTAAACGTATTACTAATAAAACTACTGGCCGCAAAGAGAAGTTCATACCCATAGAGCGCCTACTCACTTATTGCCAATCGCTGATTACTGCTCAACAACATGATGATGAGTCATCAAACGAAATAGTTGATAACAGTAATATCATTAATTTTAGTGATTACCATAAAAAATAAGAGCTGGTTAATACTTTAAACTCATCAATAAAAGAGGTTTTATTTTGAAAGATTACCAACCATTTTCAGCTGAGATAAATAACGAAATATCAGGTGAAATCAAAAATAATTTTGGTGATGTTTACTCAGATGAGTTGATTGCTACCTTTATAAAAATAATGGAAGAGTCTACATTTGTTGAACTCGATTTTGCAGACTTATTAGCTTCTTTAAATGAATGTAGAAACGGCTTTAAAATTTTTACAACTCAACAAGCATTAACCGAATTTGTGAAATCGAGTGAATGTAAACCAACATCATTACTTGGATATAAAAAGCTAGCCACAGAAGTAAACCTTTTCGATAGCTACTCTCAATACATATCAGAGCTCGATAAACTTTTAGTGGGTAACGGATGCTTATATGTATCAGCGGGTGTTTGCACCGATTTAAACGAGCAGCAACCGAGCTTTGAGTTTTATATGATTAATTGCAAAAGTTAAGTAAAATTTTCATCAAAAAAGTCTATGTACCTAAAGTTTCATGAATAGAATTAGGACGAAATATGTTATTCAAAATAATCTCAAAAGATAATAAGCAAGTATTAGAAGCTGTTAACTCGCAAAGTATGGGGGAGCTTGAACTTGAGCAACTTATAATGGAAAACCAAAGAAATGATAATAATAACGGTACAACTCAATTACTGAATGAAGGTATTTTTGGAGAAGAGCTTATTCTACTGAAAAACCAAGTTAAAATTGCTAATGGTAAAAGGCTTGATGTTTTAGCACTTGATAAAAATGGGAATGGCGTAGTTATTGAGTTGAAAAAAGACCTTGGTTGTTTGGGGGTGGATACGCAAGCATTGCAATACCTTGCTCATATTGCTCGCTTCAAAGGCGAAAAATTTATAAAAAATAAAAAGTTAGTTAATGAATCATATGTTGAGTCTGTAGAATCTTTTATAGATTCAGCAGAAATTGACAGAGAAAAAATAAATACAAAGAATCGTATCATTTTAATTGCGAATAAATTTGATCGTACGTTGTTTTCGATGGGGGAATGGCTTTCAGATAAAGGCGTTGGTTTTAAGTGCGTTCAATATAGTGTTTCAAAGCATAGCGATGGAACACAATATATTGATTTTTCGGTTGTATTTGACCGTTCTCCAGAGTCTACCTTTCCACTAGAGTTTAGTCCAATGGAGCGTGAGCCAAAGTATTTTTGGTACAATATTGGCACTACAGAACCTAAAAACTGGGCTTACTTGAAAGAAAAGTCCGTTGTTTCTGCTGGGTTTGATGGAGCAGAGGGCGACAAAGGGGATAGGTTACTTAATAGCTTTATACCTGGAGATGTTTTAATAGCTTATGCTAATGGCTATGGTGCTATTGGTGTTGCTGAAATTCCAAAAAGCTCCTCGTCAACTTATAAGTTGTTAAACCAGCCAATTGTGAATGATCCTGTATCTGAGTATCATCTTCACAGGTTAAATGTTAAATGGCAGTGTACAACTGACGACAATTTTAGTGGTTCAATTACTCCCGCAGATGCAAGAAACCAATTTAATATTCACCATCCGTATACAACAAGTTGTTCGATTGAAAGCGATAAGGCAAAACGATTAGTTAAAGCGCTCAAGGATAATCTCAAGGCATAGATCAAACAAAAAGTGTAACAGTCGAAATCACAAGCTTGTAAAAATTTATTTCTCGTCAGTATTGTTATATTACTTGAATGTAATTTGAGTACCCGTGATCATGCCATTAGTGCTCAGCTATTAACAGGTGTAACTAAAAACACCTTGAAATGCTTTAAGTGGTCTATTAGCTTAAGTTAAGGGGGTTAAGTGGTTAACTTTTAAAGGTTAATCATTAATTGAAAAGGATATTTATGACTAAATTAGGTTTGGTTTTTTCTGGCGGTGGTGGTAAAGGCGCATACGAAATAGGCGTTTGGAAGGCACTAAATGAGTTTGGTATAGCCAAAAACGTTGAAGCAGTTGCGGGTACTTCTGTTGGTGGCTTAAATGCTTCTTTATTTACAGCAGGTGATTACTGCTCCGCTGAGCAGTTATGGCTTGATATTGCACCAAGCAAGGTCTTAACACTTAAAGCAGAAGATATAGCTATTGCTGTATCTAAGTTCGCAGCTGGAGCTTATTTACCGGGTGTTGCACCTAAAGCATTGATGACGCTTAGCTCTTTATTAGGTGGTGCAGGGGCTTTTTCACAAGATGGACTTGCTGACCTTATTTACCAAAGCAATGTTTGCAATTCTATCGACAGTAATAATTTACCGCTGCATTTATGTGCATTAACAGCTAAAAATGGCGATCTAGTCTATCCTCAGTTAAACTCATTAAGCGATGAAAACAAAAAAAAGTGGCTACTGGCAACCTCTGCGATACCCGCTGTTTTTAAAGCCGTTGAGATAGACGGCACAAATTATGTTGACGGAGGCGTACTTCCTTTATACAGCGATAACACACCTTACAAACCACTAATTGAGCAGCACAACTGCACTCACATTATTAATATTTACTTGGATCGCCAAGCTGATACTGTTACTGCAAGTAAGCAGTATCCTGGGGTTAGTTTTTGGAATATTGTTCCGTCGCAAGCATTCGCAGGCTTAATTGAGCCGCTTAATTTTACAAAAGAAAATGCGGCTAACCTTATTGAATTAGGTTATAGCGACACGGCTAAAATTCTTAAGCAATTTAAGCCTTTTATGGATGATGAAGCTCGCTTTATGCAGGCCGCTTTTGAGTTTGCAGCCTCAAACACACAATTCAACGATCAGATATTAGTAAACCAACGGTTGCGTGATGAAAGAGCTTTAGATTCTAAGCAGCTAACATCTCCAGATTCATTAGAAGATGTATTAAGCGAACTTGCCCATACGTTAAATCAGCAAGAGCGAGAGATAGCGAATCAAAATGTTGATAGCTTGATAGATGAATTTGCTGATAACTCTAATGAATTACTTGAACATGCCTTTAATACAATTACAACACTAGCCTCTACCGAGGGGCGTATAAACGCGCAGCTTGAGCAAAGCTATGTAAGTCGAGTTCTCGGCTCGGTCTCGGGGAGCAATGCTAAGTTACAAGCGGGTATTAACTATGATTTAAATCGAGCTATATATTCAAGCCAATTACTCATTCAAAAGCTCAACCATAAACAAGTACTAACAATGGAAGCGATGGTTTCCCTTGCTAACAAAACAAACTACCTGATGACTCAGGTTAATGTGTTATATGGCAGCGTTAAAAAACTAGAACAAAATGTTTTTCAATCAGTTGCATTAATGAAGCAAGGAATAGAAGCATTAGCTCATCAATGCGATGTTAGATTCAACCAACTTGAAAATAGAATTGATAACCTAGAACGAAGTCAATTAGTAAATAATTGGTATAACAATACAAAATCAAAATGCATCAGTTTAAATACACTGCAACCAAGTGAATTATTAATTAGTGTAACCTTGGGTTTTTATAATGATTTAGGGCGCGAATGGTCTAATAGTGAACTCAGTTGCTACATAAATTTATTGCATGATACTGGCTTGCATCAAACATTATTAACACCATATAGCTTATTTAGTCCTAGCTCCGCTAAGTTATTTTTAAATAATATACAAGCAAACGCCATTTTACCTGTTCCGCCTAAACATCAGCAGTTTCACCCTTTATTAAAAGGACTGCAAATAGCAAGTGATGCACAAAACTACGCAACAGCTGAAGAAATAAATCAAACCATTGAACATCAACTCGGCTTAGCACTCAATAATAAATTGAGTGGTTATGAGTTAGGGCTGGAATTATTGCATAGCCTAAAATGTAACGATAAAAGGCCGCCTGCTTACTCAAATACGGGAGGTTTAAATCTACTGTCAGCTAATGAGCATTCAACGATGCAAGCTCAATTGTTGGCTCAAGTTACTATGTATAAAAAAATTAACGATGATATTTTAATTAATAAAAATATCCGTGATGATCTTGCCTTTTTACAAAATAAAATTGAACAATTTAAAGTTATCGTGCCCGTAATCGGCCAATTTTCAGCTGGTAAAAGTTCACTACTTAATAATTACTTAGGGCATGACTATCTTAAATGCGATATAAACCCTGAAACAGCGGTTGCTACAGAGCTAAGTTATAGCGAAGACGAGCACATCATAATTAATTATATTGATAGTAAGCTGAGTGAGCGAAAAGCATTAAGCGAGTTAAAAAACTTAAAAGTTGATGAGAATATATTCTACATTCAGGTTTTTATTAATAACCAAAAGCTTAAGAACCGTCCTAATTTAGTGCTGGTGGATATGCCGGGTTTTGCATCAAATAATGCTGGCCACTCAAAGGCAATTGCTTGTTATTTGGATCGTGGTGATTATTTTATAAATTTAATCCCCTCAGAAAAGGCCTTTGATGCAACAGCCATTAATCAACTGCAAGAAATCAATTTTAATTATGAAAAAGACATTGCTCATATTGTGTCTAAATCTAACCGTCTGCCAAGTAGTAAATTGTTAGCGGTTAAGAGTCAGCTGCAAGCGTATTTAACCGAAGCATTAGAAAGCGATATAACGATTGGCCATATCGAAAATTTAGGTACTAACAAAAATATAATTGATTTTGACAATGCAGTAGACACTGCATTAAATCAGTTTGATACATTACTTTGTAAGCGTTATTCACAGCAACTAGCTAAGTTAACAGAGCATATAACCAGCGCCATAAATGGCCTAAAAAAATCTAGCCAGTCAACTGAAGCCCAAATTCAAGAACAAATAAATAAATCCCAAAATGCATTTAGCTCTGTAGAAAAAAAACTTCATGCGTCACTTAACGATCTTGAATATAACCTATGTAGCGTAGGAAAAGAGCAGTTAATTCAGCGCTCTCAACATGTGTTAGGCTCATCGGTATCAGTTTTAGTCAGTGCGGCTAAATCGAATCAAGTATCACAAAAAATAAATGACCTACTAAGGCCCGTTTTACAACAAGGTGTTGATAACTTAGTAAAGCAAGAATTACAAAAGTTAGATAAAAAACTCGATATCATAAGCGAGCAACAACATAGCGATGTACAAATTACACTTAATGTACCAGCAGAGCAAAAAGAAGCCTTTTCAGCAACGTATGCAGCGGTAGCGGCAGGAGTCGCTGTAGTTATTTTAGGCCCTCTAGGTGGAATTGTCTCTGGTATTATTGGGGGGTTATTGGGTCGAAAAGATAACGCAGAAGAGCGCGAGCAACTAATAGAATCACAAGTGCGTGAGCAAGTTATTCCTCAAGCCGTTAATATGGCGGTAGAGCATTGCACACAACAGCTAAATACAGCGGTAATAAAAATAAAACAAGCCGTTTTAAGCTCATTTGAGCAAGAGCAACACGACTTCAATCAGAGTATTGAACAGCTTAAACAACAATTGCAGCAAAACGAAGACGCGTTTAACGAGCAGCAGTTAAAGTTCGATAACGCTTTAATTCAAATTCAGCAAACTAATCAACCCGCACAAATAAAAACCGATGCTATAAAGGAAGCTAGCTAGTGAGTAATGATTTAGATTTTGACAGCTTAATGAATGGCCACCTTGATAAAAGTAATAATGAAAATAGTGGTATAAGTAACAGTGGAAGTAGTAATGCAAATGAGCAATCAGCTCAAACACAAGCCTCATTTCAAAATAAAAAACCAGAGGGGGTAAATCAATATTTATACGAAAGCGAAAAGGGATTAAGTTTATGTGCTCAATTAATTGCGAATGGCGATAGCAACACCTCTGTTGCCCGTTTATTAGCCGAAATTAAACACACGATTGAACATGAATTTTTACAGCTTGCTAAACAAGACGATAACACCACGGGGGCGTATACTTATGCTCAATTGTTATTGCTTGAAAAACAGCTAAATGAAATTGCTGCTTTTCCGCATCTTGAAAAATACTATACCGTTGCAGTTGGTGGCTCATTTAGTGCAGGTAAATCGCGCTTCTTAAACTCCGTATTAGGGTGCCCCTCGTTGCTGCCAACAGACACAACACCCACTACATCTATTCCTACTTATCTGTCGTTAGGTGAGCAAAATGCAATAAGTGCACTTAATTTTTATCGTAAAAAAACAGCAATAGATGAAGAAGCATTAAAAGCTATATGTCATGCATTTAATGAGCATTTTGGCGTAACCTTTAGCCATTTACTACAGCTAATATCAGTTGAACGAGAAGACTTTAAATACCCTAACCTCGTGTTTTTAGATACCCCAGGTTACAGCAAAGCCGACGATATAATTAACACACAAAACAATACCGACGAAAACATTGCTCGTGAGCATTTACGCAGTGCAGACTATTTAATTTGGTTGGTCGATCAGCAAAATGGCACTGTGCCACAGCAAGATATTGAATTTTTAAAAAGCTTAGAGCTAACTCAGCCTGTATTAGTGGTGATTAGTAAAGCGGATAAAAAGCCAGAGTCACAAATACAACAAATTATTAATACAGCAAAACAAGACTTACAACGAGCTGAAATTAATTTTTTAGACGTAATAGGGTACTCAGCGCAGTTAAATAAAGAGTTTTCAAGCTCCCAAACCGTACTAACTGATTTATTACAAACCGTGAGTAAAGGTAAAAATGGCTCGATTGTTTTATGGCAAGCAGAGCAAATATTTAAGAGCTATATAAATTTTTATGATTCTACTCGTCAAATTCATAGCTTAACAAATGGTACGATTAAAGAACTTATTTTTGGTGAGACTATATCCGATAAAAACAAACAACATTTAGACGATATAAGCAACAAAACAAAAGCGCAGTTAAATGCCTTAGCAACACAAAAGCAAGTTGCCCTTAAAATACAGCAGCAATTACAAGAGCAAATAACGCAGTTATGCGAGTTGCTAAATGTAAAAACAACCATGCAGCCAAGCTCTGTCGCATTGAGCTCAAGTAATACGACTTGCTCACTTGGTAACAATAATATACCCAAACAGTCATTAGTATTTGAAGCGCTAGTACAAGGCAGTATTAAACAACTGTCGGCTATTGCTGATATAACCGCGTTGCAAGGGCGAGTAATTAAGTTAAGTGCAGTGGGCGTGCACATTAAAATAGAAGAAAAGGTACCAACCGATTTCGACATCATTATTACTAAACAAAAAATAAAAGCCCAGTTGGGTGATGCTGTAATTAGTGATTATTTTAGTGAAGGCCAGCGTGTGAAAGTTCACATAGTAAACGATAAAAAAGCGAGCATTACAGTCGATATAGCCTCGGCATAATTTTGAATAATTAAGATATAGATTTATATATATGGCTTAGATATAAACAGATCAAAGGCTTAACAACAAAAGCGTGTTAATTAAACTTAAATTAGCAACACACAATTACTTATAAAAAAAGGAAGTAAGATGGATTTTGATATTTTAGACGTTATAAACGATGCAACAAAAGAAGCCGATGCATTTGAAGGCCACCCAGCGGCTGATTTCACCATGGAAGAGCAGCTATTATACTTAAATGGCTTAGCACTTGTTATGAATGCTGACGGCCACATTGACGACACCGAAAAAGAATATATTCGTATACTTATAAAATCAATGAGCCTTGATGAGTCAATACTAGACGACATGGTAACGTTTGCAAAAGCCCCAGATAAAGACACAGTACAAGCGTTTTTCCGTACTTTTCGCCGTCGGCCCGTTGCGCAATTGTTTTTGTTCGACGCCCTAATGATGACCCGCCGCGATGGCAAAGTAGAAGACAAAGAAAAAGCCGTTGTAGACAAAATAGCCGACCAGCTCGAAATACTAAAAGGCACCCAACAAGACATATTCGATTTATTCTGCCATATTAAAAACCGTAACTGGCAAGAAAGCGCATTATATTTCAGCTCCCATTTACTAAACCCAGATCACTTTAAACACCTACTTGCCTATCATGAAATTGAATTTGATGCGTTAATGGAAGAAACCGCTGAGATCAGAACGAAGCGGTTGCTGCAAGTAATGAGTGGAAAAATCCCTTCTGCTAAAGTTGGTGAAAATATAAAACCAATATTAGATCAAGAAGTGGTAATGCCTTTATTGCAGGCAGAACTTGATAGAGGTAATGCCATCGTAGTAAATGATATTCTAACTTTACATAATGATGAAGAGAAAAAAATTAAGCTTAGCGACATTGGCCTTACTTGGAGTAAAGAGACATTAGCTTTGTACAGTGAGGGTAATACAGAAATAAGTAATAATAATATAACAACATTGTTGATCGAAAACCTCGGTGATCAAATAGAGATGGCAGAAGCTATAGAGACATTGTACGGGAAAGAAATCGTGCGCATGTCTGTTTCAGGTAATTCCGTAACAGCAATAAGTCATGATGTTAGTATCGACGACATGATGATTAACGTTTGCCTTGTAAATGACGATTTATGGATATTTCAAGTTTCAAGTGGGCAAGGCGAGAGTCGCAGGCTTATAACTAGCGATGAGTGGGTAGTATCAGGTAATTATGTTGGGTATGACTATGATGTTGGTAAAACAAGATTTCAAAGGTGTACATTAGTGCCTTGCAACTGGGAAGAAATATTCCTAAATGGATTAAAAGTTCAGTAATTTACTTCGTAATTAAAGAGTTATGTCATCTTTTATTAAGCGAATATAATTTTGCTATAAAGATAAAATACTTATCTCCTGTGAGGTAAAGACTCATTTACCTCAAATAAACGAAATTACCTGAATCGAAAAGCTGCAATGACAAATTTAGACATGCTTGCCACTTTTATGGAAGCGACAAAAGAGCCTAGTGCTTTTGAAAACCACCCAATTGCACAGCAAGGGATTGAAGGGCAGTTATTGTATTTGCAAGGTTTAGCCTTAGTGATGAATGCAGATAATGACATTCATGACACCGAGGTTGAGTATTTACAAATTTTAATAAACTCATTCTCACTCGATAACTCTGTTTTAGATGATGTGGTTGATTTTGCTAAAGCGCCAGACAAAGCAATCATTCAAGCATTTGTTGCATACTATAGGCGTAAACCATTAGCACAATTATTTTTATTTGATGCGCTAATGATGACCCGACGTGATAACCAAGTACACGGAAAAAGAAATGCCTTTAGTGAACGCAATAGCACACCAGCTAGAAATATTAAAAGGCACTCAACAAGATATATTTGACTTATTTTGCCATATTAAAAACCGGAACTGGCAAGAAAGTGCATTATATTTTAGCTCCCATTTATTAAACCCTGATCACTTTAAGCATTTGCTTGTATATCACAAAATTGAGTTTGAAGAGCTAATAGCAGAGACTCGAAGTATTCAAAAATCTAGGTTATTGGAAGTAATAAAGTCAAGAGCCATAGGTGATACTAGCTGTGAGAGAACTAGATGGTATTACTTTGATCAAGCAGTAACTGAATCATCAATATCTCATGAGCTAGCACTCCCTTGGCTACAATTACAGCTGGATCGGGGAACTATTAGGGTAAATAATAATAATGTTTATCTTAAAGCTCTTTTAAATTTTGAACCGGCAGAAATTGTTACTTGTCCTAATTTAAATGGGGAAAGCGGTAAAGTCACTGAGATGTTAATAAACTCAGGCGATAAAATTAAAGAAAACGACCCTGTTTGCACTGTAGAATTAGGCAAGGTATCAATAGAAGTTACTAGCACTAAATGTGGCACTGTTGAAAGTGCCCTTGTAAAAGTTGGTGATAATATTAACCAAGACAGTGGGGTTTTTATCTTAAAAAAAGTAAATAACTATGAGAAAGAACAGATGCTATTTAAGCTAGATGATACTTTCTTTGCTTTCGATCAAGAGGCTAATGCATTTTATCTGTATGAATTTAGTCATTCGCAAGAGCCTTTAGCTGCGGGGAAACTTTTGGATACATTTATCGATTTGTTAGAGTTGACGAGTTAAAAGCTATACCAGTGTAATGGTTGCCATATTGCAGTGCTATATAAGTGAATAAAGTAGTTAAAACTATAAATTAACGTTTGATCTTATCAGTAAAAGGAATTAAAAATGATTGAAGAACAGTCATCAAGCCTATTAAAAATAAGTAAAGGTTATGAGTTATTAGGCAGCTCACTAGATGCAAATTTACTGGCTGAGTTACAAGCATTAGCTAGTAATTTTAAAAACGATGCACTACATACACAAAACGAAAATAGGTTGCTGCGTATTGGTATAATCGGCCAAATAAAACGGGGTAAGTCTTCGTTTTTAAATAGTTTGTTATTTAATGGGCAAGACGTGCTCCCAAAGGCTGCAACACCTATGACGGCTGCGCTAACTAAAATTTGCTATGCACAGCGGCCAAAAGCACTGGTTGAGTTTTATAGCAAAAATGAGTGGGGTAAAGTTAAAAACTTAGCGGATAAAGCATTCACTAAACAAGCAAGTTACGAAAACGCATTTCTTGAATATCAAGCCAATAAGGCAATATCGCAAAAGCAGGGCGTTTTTATTCCTTCACCCGCTAAGCCTGTTATATCTGATGAAGAAAAAGCCAGTATTGAGCTTTTAAATATGGTTAAAAGTTCAGGGCTAAACGTTGCGCAGTATTTAGATACAACCATATCGCTTGATCAAGTAAATAATAATGATGAATTAGTTGATAAACTAGGGGCTGTTGATCTTTGTAGTACATATATCAATCAGCCCACATTGGTAGCCACATCATAGTAAATGCTAAAGCGAGCATTGAATGATAATTTCGTTCAAGCTTTTCATACCGCGTGGCTATCCCTCTATATTGCTTAATACGGCCAAATGCATTCTCAACCAAGTGCCGATATTTATACATGCACCAGTCAATATCTTCATTGCCTACTAAACTGTTGCCCTTACGTGGAATAACGGGTGTAGCGTTATTATCACGAACAAACGCTCTCAGTTTTTCACTGTCGTAGCCTTTATCTGCGACAACCATATTACTTGTTGGGCAATTAGCTACGAGTGACTCTGCATGGACGATATCATGCGTATTTCCACAGGATAATTCATAATAAACAGGCAACCCTCCGCTATCGACTGCAAGATGAATTTTCGTAGAATTTCCACCTCGGCTCTTTCCAATTGATTCATTGTCAGCAGTTCTTGCACCGCAACTATGTTGATGAGCCCTGACAATACTGCCATCAATGAAGACCCAATCCATGTCCGCATCACGAGATAATGCGCGAAACAGTTCATTCAAAATCCCTTTTTTGGACCATAAATTAAACCGTCTGTAGATAGCACTCCAACGGCCAAAATCAGAAGGTAAATCTCGCCATGGAATACCTGTGCGCATCTTATACAGTATGCCTTCGAGCGTTTTTCTATGGTCGGGCTTATTATAAATTCGACCACTTAAGTACATTACTTTTGATAAGACATTCCATGTCCCGTCTGTTAGCATTAATCTTGGCATGTAGGTTCGGTGTAAAGTTTTCTGGCGAATTCAATTATACCTTATCTTCATGCTGTTTGTTTTTCATACCACAAAGATCAACACGCCCTA